>NZ_WJSP02000468.1 GCF_009720255.1 Agromyces humi
CTCGTCGACGCCAAGGGGGGACGGATGCGTCGCCGACTGCCGATCCGGATGCCGGGGGCCGTCGGCCGCGCGTACCGCGACGGTGCCAACCTCGCGGGCAGCGACGCACAACGCGGACGCGTGACCTGGCCCGAGTTCCTCGCCGCGCGGGGCGCGACGCCCCGTGAGTCGGCGACCTCCCGGTGAGGTGAGCGCAGCCGCGGTCCTCATCCCTCCATACGCGCGGTGGTCACGGCGAGCGCGTCGACGGCCTCGTCTCCACGGAGCTCGCGCATGCGGGCGACCACCTCGTCGATCACGGCCGGGCTCAGGGTGCGACACACGATGCTGTTGGCGTCGATGGCCTCGAGTCCGCCCGCACGGATGCGGATGACCTCCCAGCCGACCTCGGCGAGCGCCTCGTCCTTCTCCACGTCGGACCCCTGCTTCAGCCCGGTGTGCGCACGGCGGGATCGCCCCGGGTCGTCGTACTCGATCGCGATGCGCAGCTGGGGCACGAGGATGTCGGGCCAGACCTCCTGGCGTCCGTAGAACGTGCGTGCGATGCGCACCGCGTTCACGCCGTGGTGCAATCGGATGCGTTCGGCCAGCAGCATCCGGAGCCGCTGCTCGGTCTGCGACGTGCGCGTGCGGAGTCCTGGGTTCATGTAGGCCACCCCAGCCTCGCGAAGAGAGCTCGGGCCGGCGGCGTTGGTTCGGCACTTGGGGCAGCCGGGGCCGGTGAGGACCTCGCGGATGGAGGCGGTGTAACGGTCGTGACCGCGCGCGCACCGCCAGTCGTATGCGGCGCCCACGCGCGTCTCGTGCGCGAGGGCGCGTCGTTGCGCGGGAGCGACACGGCCGAGGAGCTCGCTGCGGCTGCGATGCGTCTCGTGGATGAGCATGCAGAGCGGGCAGACCCGGCCGAGCCGCACCGCCCCCGGGTCGTCGACGCCGGCGCCGTGGCCGCACCGGAAGCTCACCGCGACCATGCTCGCCCGTCCCGCTGTTCCATGGCTTCATGGTGCACCTCGCCGCCGACATCTGCGTCCGGGTCGGTCGTCCGTGTCGTCGGCGGCCGCGAGAATGGGGAGGTGCAGGTCGTCGTCGCAGCTGGGGAGTCGGGTCGCGTCGCACTCATCGACCCCGCCCGGCCGTCTGAGCCGCTCGCGGTGGTCGCCGACGACCAGATGCCCGAGGTGGTCCGCCGTCTCGAGGCCGAACACCATCCGCGGTGGGTGTGGATCGACACCCGCACCTCCTACCCGGGCCTCCTCGACGCGGGGGTGCGCGTCGACCGCTGCCACGACCTGCGCCTGAGCGCCGCGATCCTCGATCACGCGACGGCGACCGTGCAGGCGCGGTCGAGCGGGCGACACCCGCGTCCCGCGTGGATGCCGGCCGGCCCCGCCGAGGCGGGATCCGCGACGATCACCGCCTCGCGCCCCTCGCCGGTCGGCACCGTTGCGCACAGCGCACTCTTCGACCTCGATGCGCTCAGCGAGCTCGAGGCACCTGCCGAGCCGTCCGCTCCATTGCCCGCGACGGATGCCGCCGCTCCCACGGTGGCCGCCGTCCTCGACGAGCTCGCCCGCCAACTCGCCCTCGTCGAGGCGAGCGACGATCCGAACGCCCTGCGCCTCCTGCTCGCGGCCGAGTCCGCCGGGGCGCTGATCGCGATCGAGATGCGCGTGGCCGGGCTGCCGTGGAACCGTGCGGTGCACGAAGCCGTCCTCGAGGCGGAGCTCGGCCCGCAACCGGCGCCGGGGCGCAAACCGGCGCGCATGGACGAGCTCGCCGCGCGCGTGCGCCTCGACCTGGGGGCACCGGGCCTGAACCTCGACTCGCAGGTCGACCTCCTCCGTGCCATCAGGGGAGCCGGCATCCAGGTCGATTCGACGTCGCGCTGGGAGCTGCGCGAGCACGACCATCCGGCGATCGAACCGCTCATCGCATACAAGAAGCTCGCCCGCCTGCTGAGTGCGAACGGCTGGTCGTGGCTCGACGAGTGGATCGCCGACGGCCGGTTCCGACCCGAGTACGTGCCGGGCGGGACCGCGACCGGACGGTGGGCGACCTCCGGTGGGGGAGCGCTGCAGCTGCCCAAGAACGTGCGCGCCGCGGTCGTCGCCGACCCCGGCTGGACCCTGGTGGTCGCCGACGCCGCGCAGCTCGAGCCGAGGGTGCTGGCGGGCATGGCGCGCGACGAATCGATGGCGACGGCCGGCCGGGGTCGCGACCTCTACCGAGGCCTGGTCGACTCTGGCGTGGTGGCTACGCGCGACGAGGCGAAGATCGCGATCCTGGGCGCCATGTACGGGGCCACCACGGGCGACAGCGGCCGCCTCGGGGGCGAGCAGCCAGCCGCGACACGGCCTTCTCGTCGTCGAGGCCGCCGCGCTGGGGTCGACGCTCCAGTTGCGTTTTGAATCACTCAAAACAACCCGGCTCGTCCCGAAGACGCCCGAGCCGCATGGCTCCCCGCACGGTCCCCACCTAAGCGGGATCGGCTTCGAGCATGAGGTCGATGCCGAACCG
>NZ_WJSP02000469.1 GCF_009720255.1 Agromyces humi
CAGTCTCTATTTGAGGACGTAGATGACGAGGAACAGGCCGATCCAGACGACATCGACGAAGTGCCAGTAGTAGGAGACGACGATCGCGCTGGTCGCCTCCTTGTGGCCGAAGTTCTTGACGGCGAAGGGACTTCTAGGAGCGCGTGTGTTCGTCAGCTCCTGGCGGACGTCGTCGATGGCGCCGTCGACCGGCAGCAGCGGGTCGCGGGTCACGTCGGCGGCGAGCAACGACGCGGTGCCGAGGCCGCAGTCGTAGTCGAGCGATGGCACGGATGCCGCGAGCCAGGCGCCCATCGCGAGGCCCACGCTCGTGTCGAGTGCGCTCGACACCACCACAGGCAGACCGGCCGCCTCGATGATGCGCAGGGCCCGCCGGATGCCGCCGAGCGGCTGGGCCTTGATCACGAGCAGGTCGGCCGCGTCGGCCTCGGCCACCGCGAGCGGGTCGTCGGCCCGTCGCACGCTCTCGTCGGCGGCGATGGGGATGCCCATGTACTTCACGCGGACGCCGATCTCGGCGAGTTCCGCGAGGGTCGCGCAGGGCTGCTCGACGTACTCGAGATCGAACGGGGCGAGTGCGTGGATCGCGTGCTCGGCCTCGTCGACGTTCCAGCCGCCGTTCGCGTCGACGCGGATGCGTCCCTCGGGGCCGAGCGCGTGCCGCACCGCGCGCACGCGCGCGACATCCGCCGACAGCGGCTCGTCGCCACCGGCGACCTTGACCTTCGCGGTGCGGCAGCCGGGGAAGCGGGCGAGCACGGCGCCGACGCTGTCGGGGTCGACCGCCGGCACGGTGGCGTTCACCGGGATGCGGTCGCGCAGGGCGGGTGGCGGCGCGGTCCAGCCGAAGTCGATGGCCGCGGCGAGCCAGGCGGACGCCTCGTCGTCGCCGTACTCGGCGAACGGCGAGAACTCCGTCCAGCCCTCGGGACCCTCGAAGAGCATGGCCTCGCGCACCTCGATGCCGCGGAACCGCGTGACGAGGGGGAGGGCCACCACCCTCGCCGTCGCGAGCAGGTCGTCGAGGGTCGGCAGGGGCGCGGCGTCATCGGTCACCGTCCCATCGTGGCACCGATGGGGGTCTGTTAGTGTGGCCGCCTTGGAGGTGCCCATGTCCGACGAACTCGACACGCTCGGCGTCGAAGCCAGCGAGGTGCGCCGTGACTCGCCGGGGCGCAACGTGCTCATCGCCGTGATCGGGCTGGTGCTCCTGGTCGCGGCGCTCATCCCGCTCACCTGGGGTGCGATCTGGGTCGGCTCCATCGCGTACGCCGGCATCGTGGCGTTCTTCACCGGGGAGCCCGCGACCCTCTAGGTCGTCGCGACGCCCACTCCCGAGGCCGTCGCGGCCACGGCCGTAGGCTGGAGGCATGGCGCACGAGGTCTCCGAACTGTTCGACGCGAGCGAGTGGACGGATGCCGCACCCGCCGCCCCCGGGGCATCCGTCGGGTTCACCGACATCACGTACCACCACTCGCGTGACGGGCGCATCGCGCGCATCGCGTTCCACCGGCCCGAGGTGCGGAACGCGTTCCGGCCGCACACGGTCGACGAGCTCTACCGTGCGCTCGAGGACGCCCGCACGAACCCGCGCATCGGCGTCGTGCTGCTGACGGGCAACGGCCCCAGTGCGAAGGACGGCGGGTGGGCGTTCTGCTCGGGCGGCGACCAGCGCATCCGCGGGCGCGACGGCTACCAGTACTCCGACGCCGAGGCCGAGGTGGTGCGCGACCCGGCGGCCGCGGCCGCGACCGGGCGCCTGCACATCCTCGAGGTACAGCGGCTCATCCGGTTCATGCCGAAGGTCGTCATCGCGGTCGTGCCGGGTTGGGCCGCCGGCGGCGGGCACTCGCTGCACGTCGTCTGCGACCTCACCATCGCGAGCCGCGAGCACGGGCGGTTCAAGCAGACGGATGCCGACGTCGGCAGCTTCGACGCCGGCTACGGCAGCGCGTACTTCGCCCGCCAGATCGGGCAGAAGTTCGCCCGCGAGGTGTTCTTCCTCGCCGAGGAGTACTCCGCGGATCGCGCCTACGAGATGGGTGCGGTGAACCGCGTCGTGCCGCACGCCGAGCTCGAGCGCGAGGCGATCGCCATGGCGCGCACGATCCTCACGAAGTCGCCCACCGCCATCCGCATGCTGAAGTTCGCGTTCAACGCGGTCGACGACGGCATGGTCGGCCAGCAGGTGTTCGCCGGTGAGGCGACGCGGCTCGCGTACGGCACCGACGAGGCGGTCGAGGGCCGTGACGCGTTCCTCGAGAAGCGCGACCCCGACTGGGGCCCCTACCCGTGGCACTACTGACGGGGCGGATGCCGCGATGAAACCGCTCGTGCGCGTGCCGGCGATGGACGTCGCGGGCCTCACGTTCGCCCTGCGGCGGGCGCTCTCGGGCGGCCCTGCGGTGTGGCCGGCGCCCGGACCCGATGACGGGAGCGTCCTCGCTGCCGTCGGCGAGGTCGACGACGGCGTCGCCCTCGTCGTCGACCGAGACGGTGGCGCGGATGTCGCGAC
>NZ_WJSP02000047.1 GCF_009720255.1 Agromyces humi
CGCTCGTGGACGACGACCGCCTCGCCGACCAGCAGGTACTCGCCGAGGGGACGGTGATGCCAGACGGTAGGGGTGCCCGGTTCGAGCAGGTACGAGAGGGACGCTTCCTGCCCGGCCACCTCGAGCACGACGGCGTCCCGCCAACCCCATGGCGCCTCGCTGATGAGGCGGCCTTGAATCGGGTGGACGTTGTGTCCTGGGTGGTAGCGGCGGCAGTCGCGGCCGCAGATGGTGTTTTGCATGGTGGTCCCTGGGGGTGCAGGAGCGCGCGTGTGCGAGCCCGTCTTGACCTGCCGGCTGGTGCGCGGCTTGCCCGGGTCTTCTCCGGAAGGCACCGTGTCGGGCGACGCGGTTGCCGTCCGCCCACATCCGGAGGTGTACGGGCGGAACTCTTGACCTGGGAAGACCCTACGAGCTGCCTCCGACATCACGGTTCGAACCGCGCATGGTTGGACCGACGGAAGGAGCCTTCATGAGCAACGCGCCGACCACCGAACCGAAGTTTGCCCAGGTGAGGCCGGCGCTGGCCGCCGGCCTGACGATCGCGTTCGACGACGGACGTGTCGGGGTCGTTGAGCGCCGCGCGCCGCGGATCGGCCGGCCGGGCACATGGTGGGATGTCCGGCTCCTCGACCGGACGCTCACGGTCGCTCGGGACGGTGACGTGCGCGTCCTCGTCGACGGCGGGTGGCGCTGACCTGCATCCGCTCCCGACGGGCGGCTCGGCGGCCCTTCCCGCGCATGGCATGCTCGAGAAGAAGGAGCCCACCATGAGCATCGACCCGAACATCCGCACCGGCCAGACCTGGCGTCGGAAGATCGACGGGGTCCTCGTCGAGATCATCGCCGCGGGATTCAACAAGGCGCTCGGGTACAACATCGCCGAATGGCGTCGGCTCGACACCGGCCGGAAGGGCCGCCTCGACTTCGGTGCGCTCTCCGACAGGTACGAACTCGTCGAAGACGCGCCCGCCTGATGGGCGAGCAGCTCCGCTGGACGATCCAAGAGACCATCCGCCGCTACCCCGAACCGGACCTCGTGATCCACCACCTCCCCGACGGTGGCGGCGACGGCGAGTTCCAGCCAGTGAAGTGCGGCGGCGGGATCAACCTGCCAGGGCACGCTCAAAAGGTGCCGCTGTCGGAAGTGTGCGACGACTGCCGCCGCGGCGTCGTGACGATGTGAGCGACATGACCCACGAAGAGATCACGGAAGTCGTCCGTCCTGCCAAGGTGAGGTGGTTCCGTCGCCGCCCGCCGCAGGGCCTCGACCGGTTCTCCCGCGGGGTGTGGTGGGCCGGGCACGGCCAGTTCTTCATCGCCGCTGCGCTCCCGTTCGTCGGCGTCGCGCTGATGGTCGGGGTTGTTTGGATCCATGACCTGTTCTTCTTCGGGATGCTCGCGCTGACGATGGCCGTGCCATTCCTGTACTCCGGCGCGATGCTTCGCGGGGCAGCGACGCTCCCTCAAGGCGGGCCGCATCTCACCTTCTTCGGGTGGGTGGAACGGATCGTCGTGCTCGCGATCACCGTTGCTGTGATCGCAGCTCTTGCGATCGCTGGTGTGTTCGTGGGGATGTTCGCCGGCATCATCGTCTGGACGCAGATCTACAACACCGTCACCGCCCTGACCGGCGGCGGCTGACCGGGCGCCACCCGCACCCCGCGCATGTGCCGTCCTGTGGACAGGGCGACAGATCAACGGGCACGCCCGCTCGAGCAGAACCTCGAGCTGCGACGGGTACCGGTCCGCAGGGCACCCGGCACTCGTCTGCGCTGGCCGCTCCGCATCGCAGCCCTGACCGTTGCCGGCGCCGTCATCGTAGCCGCCGGCTGGACCGTCGACTGGGCGCTCGCCCGCCTGGCCGGGCTCACGCTCGAGCAGCACGGCTTCACGCACGTGATGGCCTTCTCGGTGGCCATGGTGGTCATCGGAACAGTTCCCGTGGTGTGGCTACTCGAGCTGCTGTTCCCGGGACGGTCATCACCGCTGCTCATGTGCGAACGGTGCGGTGCTGCCGAGCCCGAAATGGTGAAGATCTGCTCGACCTGCAGGCAACCGAAGCCCCAAACCTGATCCAGGTCATCCAGGCGTCTGCGGTTTCGCCACCCGCACCGGGCTCCCTCCCAGTTTCAGCAACGCGAGCCCGCATAGCGTCGAAGTCGACGCCCATGCCCCGTCCGCGCATGAGTGGTCCGGAAACCCGCGTTCGAAGGACCCGCCCCTCATGCTTCTCGCCCTGTTCGCCTGGCTCGTCTTCACCCCAGGCGGGACACCCGGCGACTCCGCCGTCCAGTTCATCGTGACGCTCCTCGAGCCGCTCGGCGCGGACCCCCGGACCACGTACAGCATCGCCGAGTTCAGCCTCAACATCGCCCTGTTCATCCCAGTCGGCGCCGTACTCCTGGCTATCTTCCGCAGATGGCTGCCGCCCGTCGCATGCGCCGCGCTCGGCGCCATCGCCAGCACCGGCATCGAACTCACCCAGATGTTCATCCCCGGCCGCGTCGCATCCATCACCGACATCGCCTCGAACAGCATCGGCTCCGTCATCGGCGTCGCGATCATGGTCGCAGTCATCGGAAAGGCTGGATCTCAGGCCCGCGCGGAGACCCGATCCGCCCCGGTCATCGCATGACCGCATTGCTCGATGCGAGGATGAGCCTCGTGCGGATCACCCGCGACATGACCATCGCCGGTGTGCCGGCAGAGACGGCACGCGCGATCGCCCGCGAATACCGGTCCTTCGCGACCGGCCCGGAATCCGCCCAGCACTTCGTCGGCGAAGACGCCGCCCGGGTGCTCCAAGCCCTCGTCGACGAAGGCTACCTACAGCGCACCGACGACGAACAAGGCGTGCCCTCGTGGGGAACTACCCTTGCCGGCAGCGCCCTCGCGATGGCGACGTTCGCGAAGCCGATCAAACGCGCCACCGCTGACCGTCTCATCGCCGAGATCATCGAACGCGCGCAGGCCTTCAACGCCGACCCCCGACATCTCGTATCCGCCGGTAAGGTCGTCGTCTTCGGCAGTTACCTCGACGCTGCTGTCGATCACCTCGGCGATGTCGACATCCAACTGGTCGTGTACCGGAGGCCGCTCCCGCCCGGGAAGAACTACACCACCGAAGCGGTCCGGTACGCCCACGCGTCCGGCAGGTACTTCCCGGAATTCTTCGACGAACTCCTCTGGCCTGAAGCCGAGCTCGCCGCCGCGCTCCGCGGCCGCCACCACGCCATCAACGTCCACAACCAGGACATCGTCGACATCACCGGACGGTCGCAGGTCATCTACGACATCACCGCCGACCACGAGGCGCTGCCGGCTTCGCCTGCCTGAACGCGGCCGCCGCCGCCCCCTTAGTCGACGCTGGGCACTTCGAACGTGGACGGCACCGCGATGTCGCGAGTACGCTCTGGGGTCGTAGGTGAGAGTGGCGAGCGGCCCGCGGGGCGCCGATCGTCGCCCGCCGCAAACCGACGGACTCGTAACGGCGTCCCGCCAACTTCGCTGCCGCTCAACGGCATGCGAAGGAGAGACCAATGTGTTGCGGATGCGATGATGACAACGACACCCGAACAGTAGAGCGGCAGTTCAGGCGCGGCGACCAGTTCGGTCTGCGACCGCACCTTGAGGTGTTCTACGCCCAGTCCAGGACGACGAGCGGTATCGCAGGCGACTTGCACCGAGTCCAACGAGCGCAAGCCATCGGCCGGGACGATCTCGCACAGCGGGCGCAGGAAGCCGTGGACCGCGGACTGGTGGTGCTAGCCGTCCAGAACGCCGAGCTCCGCAGGCTTCTCGACGAATTCGAAGCCCGTGAGGACGTCGGGACGCTGCTTGATCGAGCGGACGAGTTCCTCATGTCAGACACCGGCGCGAAAGTCAGATCCATCTTCGCCGCCGAGCATGCACGAGCCATCGTCGACAGTCCGTTCACCACAGAGGACGCAGCCGAAGCCTCCGACATCGTTTCGAAACTGCTCACCGACATCGAGAACAATTGGGCAAGAGCGCTCCTCGACGCTGCCCGCGAGGCCAACACCAGGAACGAGGAGTACCTCACGAACCCGGGAAGGTTGCTCGAGCCGGACTCGCCATTGGAGACGTGGCAACGGAACTGCCTCATCGCGATGGGCGTTCTGTGGATCCTCATCAACATCTGCTGCTGCGGCGCCTGCCTCGGCGAGATGGTCGCCTTGATCCCGCTGTTCGCTGCGCCTTGCGCGATCCCCTCCAACGCCAGCCGTTACAACTAGCGATCAACTTCTTCCACGGGCCGTCCTCCGCGCATGTTCTCAGTGACAGAGATCACCGAGAAACAGGAGCAACATGTCCACCTTCTTCGCGTCCGGCGGGTTCACCATCGACCCCGAGGTGTTCCACCTCAACCACACCGACAGCATCTCCCTCGAGGACGCCGAGGCGGCTGTCGCCCCGTTCGTCGATGAGGTCGTCGCCAACCTCGACGTGCTCGACGACTCCGGCTGGCTGGCCGAGTGGCCGTACGACAGCGACCTGTCCAGCGAGGGGCTGCTTCCGGAGAGCCCCGAGACCGAAGATTTCGGCGAGAAGGCAGGGGCGATCCGGAACGTCCGCCGTCACCTCGCCGTCGGCTACAAGTGGGCTGTCGAAGAGGACGGCACCGACGCATCCGCGCACCGGATCGCCGACACCGGGCTCCAGTACGTCGTCTTCGGCGGCTACTCCAACGGGGACAGCCCGTTCGAGGAGTTCGACGCTGCCTGCTTCCTCGCGGACGCGGCCGCCATCATCCCCGCGCTCCGCGAGGCGACCGGGATCCTCGGCGGGGGCATCCTCGTCACCCGACCCGAGGCCTGACCGCAGGCTCCGAAGGCCCCGCCAGGCGCAGTCCGGCGGGGCCTTTCCGCGCATGTAAGTGGTGAGAAGAAGCACCGATCGAAGGAGCGAACACCCCTTGAGCCACCACCTCGCCAGCGCCGGGTACACAATCGACCCGACCCTCACCGCGAACGCACCGTTCGGCCCCATCGACCGTCAGGAACTGCTCGACTTCGCCGCGCCGTTCGTTGACCTCGTCGTCCCGCACCTCCGACACCTGGACGACGGGTGGGTCATCAAGGATCGCGTCGAGGAGAAGATCCCCAAAGACGCCGGCCATGAGGAATACGTCGCAGCGCAGCGCGAGGTCACGCACGACATGCTCGTCGAAGGGCTCCACACCCACCTGAACGAGTGCGACGACTCCGCCGGCTACGACATCGGCGCCACCGGCCTCGTCTTCGTCGTCTGGGGCGAGACGACCCACGGCGACATGCTGTTCGAGGAGGTCGCGTTCCTGGCACGAGCGGCAGCGCTCATCCCCGCGCTGCAGCAGGCGACCGGGATCCTCGGCCCCGGCATCCTCACCGAACGGCCGTAGTCGCACCGACACAGCCCCGCTGACGACCCACCGTCAGCGGGGCTTCGTCGTGCCTGGCGCCGCGCATGAAGGTCTCGAATCGAGAAGAAGGAGCCTCATGACAAGGATGACCGTGACCGCAGTGGGCGGCCGTCAGGTTGAGATCGACGCGTACGTGCACCGGGCGTGCTGGGAAGATGAGCCCGGTTGGTGCGTGAACTTCGAGGACGCCACCGCGATCGCCGAGGCGTGGGTGAACGACGTCCCGACACGGAAGTACAGCACGGGTGCCGAGAACGAGACCTCCCTGGCGTTCGCGCTGTACCACCCGGAACAGGGCGTCAGCATCGACTGGTGGGAGTCGCACTACGGCGAACTCTCCAATTACCCGCTGCACCGGTTCCCGTTCGCCCTCGACGGCGTCCCCGAGCCGCCTGCAGAGGCCTGACCAAGCACCACTGGACGCCCCGCCGGCAGTCTCCGGCGGGGCGTTCGCGCGTTCACCGCCCGCGCATGTACGTGGCGGAACGAAGAGACTGGAGAACCCAATGGCATGGCTTGCCGAGCTCGAGGCAGAGATCGACTGGGACGACCCGACGACGCTCGCCGTGCAGGTGAACGGGTCGGACCTGATCCGCATCATCGACATCGACGAGACGACCGGGTTCGCCGAGATCGTCGTCTACACGTCCACCGACGAGAAGGCGCCGGTCCTGTTCCGCGGCCGGGTGAACGTGAAGCCGACCGACGAGGACGGGGCCAACGATGACTGAGCCCGGTGCGGCCGCCACGCCGACCGGCGCCGGCGCCTGGTGGGTGAAGCCGCTTCGGAAGGGGTACGCGCGGAAACCGCACTTCTACGCGAACGGCTCCGAGGTCGCGTTCTGCCTGAACGACCAACGGAGCCCGAACGACCTGCAGTGGGATCCGGAGACCGGGCGGACCCTCACCCGCGACCCCGGGATCGGTGCGCCGCAGCACCGCCGCGGCTGCGCGGTCTGCCTCAACGATTCGACCGCGACGTACGGCCGGCTGGTAGGTCGGCCCGGTGAGGAAGCCAGCGTCTGACCTGCAGCGGCGTGGGCGTCAGGACAGACCTGCCGCCCGTTCCGTGATTGTCGCCGCACGTCGCAGCACAGCAGCGGTGCTTCCGCCGGAGCCGGCGTCGTCCCAGTTCTCGGCAGCGGCGCGGATCGCCTCGGGGACCGTGGCGTACGTGCGGTTGTCCGTGTCGGGCTGCTCACCGGGTTCGGTCCACGCCCACCCGAACTCCTCGCCGACCTGGACGATCGAGTACCCCTCGCCACCCTTCACGAAGGAGCGGGCGATCGGGAACCCGACGGCGGCCTGCTGACCGAACGACGGCTCGGTGAAGGTAATGGTCGTGGCGGCGTGCATGGCGATCTCCTCGGTAGGGCGCCGAGTCCATGCTCGGACGCGATGTCTGCGGTCGGTGGGAGCCTGTTCTTAGCCAGCCTCGACGAAGGAGTCCCCTTGGCCGCACCCGCCCGCTCCTCCGCCCCGAGGTCCCCGAGGTACCCGATCGGCACGATCGTGCAGTCGAAGAACCCCGTCACGTCGAAGCTTGAGATCTCCGTGCGGGACGAACTGACGAAGGCGGGGATCCGGGTTCACAAGGGCCGGTCGGCGATCCAGTGCGACTTCGAGCCCAGGCGTGGCAACTACCCGGTCATCACTCCGGACATCCTGCTCAGCGGGACGAAAGTCTGCGTCGAAGTTGACACCTCGTACACGCACGGTGAGAAGTTCGAGGAGGACTTCATAAGGAACGGACTCCTCGAAGGGGCCGGGTGGACCGTCATCCGTCTTCGTCTTGGCGGGCTTCCCCAGGTCGGCGACCACGACATCCTCGCCGAAGCGGACGGGCTCTCGAAGGCTGCACTTGAGGCGCTCCTCGCAGCGATCGATGACGCGGTGAACGGAAGGCCGGGGAGCGCCCGGCACATCGAGAAGGGGCCGGCGCGGGAACGGACGAAGCCGATCTCACCGCTCGGGTCGATTGCACGTCACAAATACGTCGAGAACGCGTACTACGCCTCCTGGACGACCGGGTCGAACGTCGAACGGTTCGTCATCATGGCCGGCGGTCGCTACCTCGCCGCGAACCGGCTCGACGGATCATACGGCCACGGCTGCAGGGTGCCGAACTTCCTCACGAACCTCGACCTGCAGGACATCCCGCGCACCAAATGGCGCCCCGTGGTTCACGCCGTGATCGAAGACCTCACCGACTACGAACCAGTCTCGGTATTCCCATGGGGAGACGAACTCTTCATCGGAGACGAAGCCGACAAGATCATTCCCATGCAGAAGTTCAACCTCGGCGGCACGTCCGACCACACCACCGCCAACTTCACCGCACCAGAAGGTTTCAACGCCTTCCAAGTCATCGGCGACGGCGGGAAGGTCCTCGCCGAGCTGCACCCCGAAGCCGCAGCAGCCGGGTGGAAGTTCCTCGACGTCCAAGGGGCGAAAGGCTACCGCGGCCCTTACCAACACGTCTTCCTCACCAGGGACTGACCGCTCCTCAGCGGCCGCCCTGCTGTTCCCGCTGATTCCGCGCATGGACAGGGTGCTTCCCCGCACCGAAGGAGATCCCTGTGTCCACAACCACCGCTGAGCGCATCGACGACGTTGACGTCTCCGACGAGATGCAGGGTTCGTTCCTCGAGTACGCGTACTCGGTCATCTACTCCCGTGCGCTTCCGGACGCCCGCGACGGGTTGAAGCCGGTGCAGCGCCGCATCCTGTACCAGATGTCCGACATGGGCCTCCGCCCGGACCGCGGGCATGTGAAGTCCGCCCGCGTCGTCGGCGAGGTGATGGGCAAGCTCCACCCGCACGGTGACACCGCCATCTACGACGCCCTCGTCCGCCTCGCGCAGCCGTTCACGCTGCGGGTCCCGCTCGTCGACGGGCATGGCAACTTCGGCTCCCTCGACGACGGCCCCGCCGCCGCCAGGTACACCGAGGCGCGCCTCGACAACTCCGCGATGGCGATGACCGAGAACCTCGACGAGGACGTCGTCGACTTCGTCCCGAACTACGACAACCAGCTCACGCAGCCGGATGTCCTCCCCGCCGCGTTCCCGAACCTCCTCGTGAACGGCGCCACCGGCATCGCCGTCGGCATGGCGACGAACATGGCCCCGCACAACCTCGTCGAGGTCGTCGCCGCTGCCAAGCACCTCCTCCGGAACCCCGACGCAACCCTCGACGACCTCATGGAGTTCGTCCCCGGCCCCGACTTCCCGACCGGCGGCACCATCGTCGGCCTCGCCGGCGTCCGCGACGCGTACGCGAACGGCCGCGGGTCGTTCAAGACCCGCGCGAAGGTGTCGATCGAGCAGCTGTCCCCGCGGAAGACCGGCCTGGTCGTCACAGAACTGCCGTACATGGTCGGCCCGGAGAAGGTGATCGAGAAGATCAAGGACGGCGTCAACGCGAAGAAGATCACCGGGATCGCCGACGTCACCGACCTCACCGATCGCACCAACGGTCTCCGCCTCGTCATCGGCATCAAGACTGGGTTCAACCCGCAGGCGGTGCTGGAGCAGCTGTACCGGCTCACCCCGCTGGAGGACAGCTTCGGCATCAACAATGTCGCCCTCGTCGACGGGCAACCGCACACCCTCGGGCTGAAGGATCTCCTCTCCGTCTACATCGACCACCGCGTCGAGGTGGTCACCCGCCGGTCCGAGTTCCGCCTCGCCCGCCGTCGCGAACGCCTGCATCTTGTCGAAGGTCTCCTGAAGGCGATCGTCGACATCGACAAGGTCATCCAGGTGATCCGCACCAGCGACGACGTCGACGAAGCCCGCACCGCGTTGACCGACACGTTCGGGCTGTCCCGCATCCAGGCGGAGTACATCCTCGAGCTCCGCCTGCGCCGGCTCACGAAGTTCTCCATGACCGAACTTGAGACCGAGCGCGCGGACCTGCTCGCGGACATCGCGTACCTGGAAGGGCTGCTGAAGAACAAGCAGGCGATCCGATCGCTCGTCTCCGATGAGCTCGACGTCGTCGTCGAGAAGTTCGGCACCCCGCGCCGAACCATGCTCACCGAAGCGAAGGCGATCTCCGCCGGCGCCGCCCGCCGCGCTGCGCAGGCGTCCTTGGAGCAGGCGGACGTGCCCACCCGGGTGTTCCTGTCCACCACCGGGCTCCTGTCCCGTGTCGACCGGGCCGACGGCGCCGACGAGCTCGCAGTCACCGCCCCGTCGGGGCGGATCAAGCACGACGCGGTCCTGTCGTCCCTTGACACCACCACCCGAGCGGAAATCGGCGCAGTCACGAACCGCGGCCGCCTCATCCGGTTCACCCCGATGGACCTGCCCGCCCTGCCCGGCAACTCCGTCCAGCTCGGCGCCGGCGTCCACCCCGCCGAATACCTCGCCCTCCCGGACCGCACCGAACGGGTCCTCGCGATCGTGTCCCTCACCTCCGACCAGCCGATCGTCGTCGGCACCGCACAAGGTGTCGTGAAGCGGGTCGCACCAGGCGGGTACCCGAAGGCGCCCGACTTCCCGGTCATCGCGCTGAAGCCCGGCGACGAGGTTGTCGGCGCAGCCCACGGCGACGACGACGCCGAAATCGTGTTCGTCACCTCCGACGCGCAGCTGCTCCACTTCCCGGCCGGGTCCGTCCGCCCGCAAGGCGCCGCCGCCGGAGGCATGTCCGGCATCAAGCTCGCCGCCGAGGCGACCGTGGCGTCGTTCGCGGTCCTCACCAAGGCCGACCTCGAGGAAGCCGTCGTCGTCACCGTTACCGGCACCGACCCAGGAGCCGCGAAGGTCACCCAGTTCACCGAGTACCCCGGGAAGGGCCGCGCCACCGGCGGTGTCCGCGCCATGCGGTTCCTCAAGGGTCAGGACGGGATCTCCGCCGCGTGGGTGGGCGCAGGGCCCGCGCATGCGCTCAACACCGCAGGCGCACCCGTCACCCTGCCGACCGGGTACGGGAAGCGAGACGGCTCCGGTGAGCCGCTGGCCGACACGGTCACCACCATCGGCCGCCGCGTCGGCTGAACCCGCAGACTCTCAACAACGAACAAGGGAACGCATTGAGCGACTACAACGCCCGCCACCTCTCCGTCCTCGAAGGCCTCGAAGCCGTCCGGAAACGCCCCGGCATGTACATCGGGTCCACCGACTCCCGCGGGCTCATGCACTGCCTCTGGGAGATCATCGACAACTCCGTCGACGAAGCCCTCGCCGGCCACGGCAACGAGATCACCGTCATCCTCCACGACGACGGCTCCGTCGAAGTCCGCGACCGCGCCCGCGGTGTGCCCGTCGACGTCGAACCGAAGACCGGCCTGACCGGCGTCGAGGTCGTCTACACGAAGCTGCACGCGGGCGGGAAGTTCGGCGGCGGCTCTTACGGCGCATCCGGCGGCCTCCACGGTGTCGGCGCGTCCGTCGTCAACGCCCTCTCCGAACGCCTCGACGTCGAAGTTGACCGCAACGGGAAGACCCACGCCATGTCCTTCCGGCACGGCGAACCCGGCACGTTCGCCGACAACGGCACCCCCGACCCGACCGCGACGTTCACCCCGTTCGAGAAGGCGTCCGAGCTCCGCGTCGTCGGGAAGGTCGCCAAGGCCGTCACCGGCACCCGCGTCCGCTACTGGGCGGACCGTCAGATCTTCACCCCCGGCGCCGAGATCGAGCTCGAGAGCATCCTCGGCCGCGCCCGGCAGACCGCGTTCCTCGTCCCCGGCCTCGCGATCACCGTCGAGGACCGCCGCGCCGAGAAGCCGGA
The DNA here is from genome assembly GCF_009720255.1 of Agromyces humi. GTDB lineage: Bacteria > Actinomycetota > Actinomycetes > Actinomycetales > Microbacteriaceae > Agromyces > Agromyces humi. The sequence continues at coordinate 11,168 of NZ_WJSP02000047.1, forward strand.
GATCCACCTGTTCAAGTTCGACGGCGGCATCAGCGAGTTCGTCGACCACCTCGCCACCGACAACGCCGTCACCGACATCTGGCGCCTTACCGGCGACGGGAAGTTCGCCGAGACCGTCCCTGTCCTCACCGACGGCGGCGCCATGGTCCCCACCGAAGTGCAACGCGACTGCCACGTAGACATCGCACTCCGCTGGGGCACCGGGTACGACACCACCCTCCGCTCGTTCGTGAACATCATCTCCACCCCGAAGGGCGGCACCCACCAGGCCGGGTTCGAGCAGGGCCTCCTCAAGCTGATCCGCACCCAGGTGGAGCAGAACGCCCGGAAGCTGAAAGTCGGCAACGACAAGATGGAGAAGGACGACGTCCTCGCCGGCCTGACCGTCGTGATCACGGTGTCCCTCGCCGAGCCGCAGTTCGAAGGGCAGACGAAGGAGATCCTCGGCACCCCCGCGGTTCGCGCGATCGTCTCGTCCGTGGTGACGAAGGCGCTGGGGGAGCGGTTCTCCTCCACCAACCGGGACGACAAGGCGCAGACCACCCTGCTGCTGGAGAAGGTCGTCTCCGAGATGAAGACCCGCATCTCCGCCCGCACCCACAAGGAAACCCAGCGGCGGAAGAACGCCCTCGAGACCTCCTCGCTCCCGGCGAAGCTCGCGGACTGCCGCTCCACCGACGTCGAGCAGACCGAACTGTTCATCGTGGAGGGTGACTCCGCGCTTGGCACCGCCAAACTCGCACGGAGCAGCGAGTACCAGGCGCTCATGCCGATCCGAGGGAAGATCCTGAACGTCCAGAAGGCATCCGTCTCCGACATGCTCGGGAACGCCGAATGCGCCGCGATCATCCAGACGATCGGCGCTGGCTCCGGCCGCTCGTTCGACCTGGACGCCGCCCGCTACGGGAAGATCATCCTGATGGCCGACGCCGACGTCGACGGCGCTCACATCCGCACCCTGCTGCTCACCCTGATCTTCCGGTACATGCGACCGATGATCGAAGCCGGCCGGGTATTCGCCGCCGTCCCGCCGCTGCACCGTGTCGTCGTCCAGAACCCCGGTTCGAAGCCGAACGAGACGATCTACACGTACTCCGAGCAGGAGCTCAAGGCGGTCCTCGCGGACCTGAAGAAGCGCGGGAAGAAGTACCAGGAGCCGATCCAGCGGTACAAGGGGCTCGGAGAGATGGACGCCGACCAGCTCGCCGAGACCACCATGGACCGCAACAACCGCACCCTCCGCCGGGTTGGCGTCTCCGACGCCGAGCAGGCCGGGAAGGTGTTCGAGCTGCTGATGGGCAACGACGTCGCACCCCGCAAGGAGTTCATCATCGACTCCGCCGCCGGGCTCAGCCGAGACAGGATCGACGCGTAGCCGGCTCGGCCGATAAGTCGGGCTGCCGTGGCAGCTCACCAGTCGATGCCGGTGCCAGAATGCATCCCGAGACTCCAACACACCCTGAAAGGTTCGGTTCGAATGCGCGGTCGTCGCACAGCAATCATCGGAGTCGCGATCGTTGCGGCAGCACTCCTCACCGGGTGCACGGCGCCCGCCACAGCTGAGCCCTCACCGACCCCGAAAGCGACGCCGTCGGCCACCCCGACTGTCGAACCCGAACCGATCCCGGAGGTCGATCCGATCGACACCGTCGTGACCCTCGTCGCCCGCCCCGAGGTGCTCGAACTGCGCGACGCGACCGGCGCCCTGGTGTTCGAACTGGACTACCTCACCGACCCGGCCGCCGCCGTCGCGACCATCACCGATGTCCTCGGTTCGCCGCCTGTCGACGAGATGTACAACGGAGGGAGCCACTTCCCGCCGAGCACCACGCACCGGTGGGGTTCGTTCGAACTTCAAGAACGTCGGTACGTCGACCGGTGGGAATTCGCGGCCGATGAACCCCGGACGCTGTACCAGCCGGAGTTCAGCGTGATCTTCACGGGCTCGCAGACGGCCGACGTGACGCTCACCACCGCACAAGGCGTCACGGCCGGCACCTCATGGGCGGACCTCGAAGCCAACCCCGCCCTGCAAACGAACCCGTCGGGCTGTTCCGGCCCGTACCTGGACTTCATCACGCGCGAGGAGACCTGGAGCGACGGGACAGTGCACGAGCAGCGGTACGGTGTCGACTTCAGCCCCGACCCCGACGGCACGATCATCGAAAGGGTTCGCGCACCGCTCGGCATCTACGACGGCTGCGCCTGAAATCCATCCACCAGTGGGAACGCCGGCCGGGCAAGCACCAGCCGGCGTTCGTGTTTCCGCGCATGTGTGCCATGGAGCTTCCCGCACCCTCAGCCACGACCCTGGAAGGGACATCATGACGGACACCAAGACCGAGACGCGCCTCGAGCGGTATGAACGCCTCGCCGAGGAAGAGCGAGCCCGTCTCCGCGCGGAGGAGGAGCGGAAGGCCGCGAAGCTGCGCGCCCGCGACCTCAAGGAGTTCGAACTGCTCGACGGAGGCGAGGACGTCCAGGGCTCGGCGGCGAACGCACGCCTGCAGCTGAAGAAGTGGCAGGCGCGGATCGACGAGCGGGTCGCCCGGATGGATGAGCTCAGCGCGAAGCACGGCTTCACCCAGTGAGCAAGGCGGTGCCGACCCGCGTCGAGAGGTTCCGGCACTACTGGGACAACGAGCTCTCCGGCACCCTGCTCTGGTCCGCGATCATCGCCCCGCTAGTCGTCCTGTTCTTCGCCCCGATCTCGTACTTCGCGAGCTGCCTCGCATGGGGGTTCTGGCAGGACTTCGACTGGGGTGTCGCGTTCACCGCGCTCGGCGCCGTGTTCTTGCTGTCCGTGGCGACGAACCTGCAGCCGCTCCGACGCTGAGCCGGCGCACCGCGCATGAACGTCGCACAGAAGCGACAGGAGCGAACCGCGCCATGACCACCGCCAGCACCGCTACCGCAGCCGAACGGCTGAAGACCGCCCTCACCACCCTTCGCGCAGCGGAGTGGGAAGCGTACGCCGGCCCGTGGATGGTGAAGATCGCCCATGACGACGACGGCTACGCCGCAGGCACCCTCGTCGTCAACGAGCGCGACGAGGTCGGCGCGTTCGACTACTCGCACGACGGCAAGGGCGCCGCCGAGCTCACCGCCCTCCTGTACCGCACCATCAAGCCGCAACTCTCGCTGCTCGAGTCCGCGCTCTGGGCCGTGGAGCACGAGTACGCGCCAGCGGCGAAGTACATCGCGGACGCGCTCGCACTGGCTGACGCGATCAACGACGCCGTCTGACCCGAATCGCGGGCGCGCGCAGGCGGAACCCCGCGCATGAATGCTCCGAAGAGAAGAAGCAGGCTCGCCCCTGCATGACCCGGAGGTTCCCCGTGACCGACACCGCTGCGCCCGCCACCACGCTCACCCGCCGTCAGCGGGAGGTGCTGGACATGCTGCGGAAGCGTGGGGAGCTCGGCATCGAACCGGCCGGCCGCGGCCGCTACTCTGTCTCCACCTATAACCACGAGCCGTGGTACCACGTCTCCAGGTCCACCCTGAAGTCGCTCGTCAACGCAGGCGTCGCCGAGTGGCGGAGCAGCTGCCCGGACTTGTACCCGCACGTTGAGCACTACGCCGTCGCGCCCGAGTTCGAGCACCTGAACCCGTACCGCCCGGCACCCAAGGTCGAGCACCTCAAGATCGGCGCCAGCGTCCACGCGACCATCACCGTCAACGTCGAGGACCTCATCACCAGGGACTACGACCAGAACCTCGACCGGTTCGCCGAGCTTGCCCTCACCGGGAAGACGACCGACGGGTTCATGGAACTCATCGGGTACAGCGTCGTCGGCCCCGGCAACCGGTCCGACACCGTGAAGATCAAGGTCGCCGGCGTCATCAGCGACCGAGGCCCCGTCACCGCCAGCGCGTCCCGCCAGCTCACGCGCGACCAGGAGCCACCAGTCGGCACCTGGGTCCGAGACCGACACGACGGAGTCACCTTCCGCCAGCAGGAAGGATGGGGCGCGCCCGGCACCATGCCGTTCGGTCGCTGGACCGACATGTGGGACGCCCGCGGCCCCCTCGTCGAATGCAGCCCCTGGGGCGCAACCCTCGATCACTGATCACCGAAGGAGCAACATGACCACCCTCACCGAAACGCAGAAGCTCACCACCGCCATCACCATGCTGGAAACCGCGATCGCGAACCGCACCCCTGGCGCGTGGACCCGCACCACCGACGAGTACGGCCGTGACCGGCTCATCGCCGCCGAGCAGGTCGGCGAGCCGATCATCGACCCGAGGTTCCCGAACGACGTCGACGCGATCATCCTCGGGCAGCGGCTCCTCGAATCGGTTCTCGCCCGCCTCCAGCACGTCGCCGACGGCGGCCTCGACGACGAACGCCTCACCAACATGCGCCAGTTCGCACCCGCGTACGGGCACACGATGGCGATCGTCGACGCGATCCTCGGCGACAACGCCTAGGAGAATCAACGCATGGCAGACACCGTGACGGCGACCGACCCGGCAGCGCGGATCGCCGAGCTCGAACAGCAGCTCGCGGAAGCGAACCGGAAGCTCGGGACCGCGAACCGGGGGACCCCTGGGCTCACACTCGACGTCCACACCCTCGAGAAGGGTCACGACGGCCCGTTCCAGTACTGGGAGAAGGACCACACCTCTCTCGTCCATGTCCTCTGGGCGTGCCGCCACGAAGGGTTGAACCTCCACGACGACGCGGACGAGATCGCCACACGCATCCGGCGCAGCAGATGGCTGACCGCCCAGCGGGACGACGCCATCAACACCGGCGAGGGGGCCAGGCGATGAACGACATCCAGCGACTCCTCGCGATGGAGGACCGGTACGCCAACCAACAGCCGTACCCGTGGGACGACCACGCCGGCGGCTGGGTCATCAAGGACATCGACGGACTCCGCGTCTGGGTCACACCACTCGCGTTCACGTTCGCGATCATCATCGGAAAACCGCTCGACATGGGCTACATCGACCGGTGGTGCTACACCACCGCAGACTCCGCGGTTGCCGCGGCTGCCGCCTGGGCAGGCCCGTACCCGGGCACGGAGCCGACCGGCTGGCATCGACACCCGGTCACCGGGCGGCGCCGGGAAGGCGGAGACCCGGCCTGCGAGATCGTAGCGATGTAGGTCCCAGTCGACTGAGGTGGCGCGTGCTTCCTCCAGGCCGCGGATACCGGAGCTGGCCCGCGCATGGTCCTTCCGACCATTCGAAGAAGGGCTTATCCATGCCGACACCGACCGCTGAGTACGACCAGGCCAATCTCGCCGACATCATCTTCCTCGACGGCAACGACAGCGTTGTGAACAGGGAGGATCCGGAGTGGATGGTCGCATGGCACCGTGCCGGCGTCATCCTCAACTCCAAATGGTTCCGCGAGATCGTGACACTATCCGCTCACAACCAGGTGCGCGACGGTGCCAACGCCGCCAGAGCTGACGTCGACGCCGCTCGCGCTGACGCCAACGCCGCCAGAGCTGAT
>NZ_WJSP02000470.1 GCF_009720255.1 Agromyces humi
CGGACACGTACGTCGCGAAGCTCGACGCCCTCGACGCCTGGATCCGCGAGAACGTCGACCCCGTGCCGGCGCTCGACGCGGACCTCGTCGCGTACTTCGAGGGCGGCCAGGTCGAGGCTGCCGACGGGTCGACGGATGCCGCAGGGCGGGGGCCCGTCACGGTGACGGCGGCCGCGGCATCCGTGGCTACCATGAACTGACTGGCGATCGGCGCCACCGGACACGATCCGGTGGCCCGACCCAGAGCCGAACACCCCCGGCTCGCGACCCAGAGAACAACGAGGTTATCGATGAAGGCCCTCTACAAACCTGCCCCCGGCGCCGGCCTGGAGTACGTCGACCGGCCCGAGCCCGAGACGGGCCCCGCCGACGTGAAGATCCGGGTGCTGCGCACCGGCATCTGCGGCACGGACCTCCACATCGAGCGGTGGGACGACTGGGCCGCCGCCGAGATCCAGGCGCCGCTCATCCCGGGCCACGAGTTCTACGGCGAGGTCGTCGAGGTCGGCGAGCTGGTGCACGACGTCGCCGTCGGCGACCACGTGTCGGGCGAGGGTCACATCGTGTGCGGCATGTGCCGCAACTGCCGCGCCGGACGCCGCCAGATGTGCATCCGCACCAAGGGGGTCGGCCTGCACCGCGACGGTGCGTTCGCCGAGTTCATCGTCATCCCCGGCGAGAACGTCTGGGTGCACCACGCGTCGGTCGAGCCCGAGGTCGGGGCGATCTTCGACCCGTTCGGCAACGCCGTGCACACCGCGCTGGCGTTCTCGGTCGTCGGCGAGGACGTGCTCGTCACCGGCTGCGGCCCCATCGGGCTCATGTCGATCGCCGTCGCCCGCCACGTGGGCGCCCGCTACATCGTCGCGTCGGATGTCTCGCCCGCGCGCCTCGAGCTCGCCATGCAGATGGGGGCGGATGCCGCGGTCGACGTGTCGCGCGAACGCGTCCGCGACGTGCAGCAGCGCCTCGGCATGCGCGAGGGCTTCGACGTGGGCTTCGAGATGTCGGGCTCGGCGAAGGCGCTGCCCGAGATGATCGAGAACATGAACCACGGCGGCCGGATCGCCCTGCTCGGCCTCCCCTCCGAGCCGTATGCGATCGACTGGGGCAAGGTCGTCACGCACATGCTCACCCTGAAGGGCATCTACGGCCGCGAGATGTTCGAGACGTGGAACTCGATGAGCGCGATGCTGCAGACCAGCGGCGAGCTGCGGTCCCGGGTCGCCTCGATCATCAGCGACCGCTACCCGGCACGCGAGTGGCGTGCCGCGTTCGACGCGGCGGCATCCGGCGGCGTCGGCAAGGTCATCCTCGACTGGACGGAGCTCTGAGCATGTACGGAACGATTCGCGACCAGCTGCGCGCTGAGCTCGACGAGATCGAGGCCGCCGGCCTCACCAAGCGTGAGCGCGGCATCCGCGGCCCGCAGTCCTCCGAGATCGAGGTCGCCGGCCGCGAGGTGCTCAACTTCTGCGCCAACAACTACCTCGGCCTCGCCGACGACCCCCGCATCGTCGAGGCGGCGCACGCCGGGCTCGACGAGTGGGGCTACGGCCTCGCGAGCGTGCGGTTCATCTGCGGCACGCAGGAGCTGCACCTCGAGCTCGAGCGCCGGGTGTCGGAGTTCCTGGGCTACGACGACACGATCCTGTTCTCCTCGTGCTTCGACGCGAACGGCGGCGTCTTCGAGGTGCTCTTCGGGCCGGATGACGCGATCATCTCCGACGAGCTGAACCACGCGTCGATCATCGACGGCATCCGGCTCTCGAAGGCGGCGCGGTACCGCTACCGGAACCGCGACATGGCCGACCTCGAGGCCCAGCTCATCGCGGCATCCGGAGCCCGTCGCCGGGTCATCGTGACCGACGGCGTCTTCTCGATGGACGGCTACATCGCGCCGCTGCAGGAGATCTGCGACCTCGCCGACCGGTACGACGCCCTCGTGTTCGTCGACGACTCGCACGCCGTCGGCTTCGTCGGGGCGAACGGCCGCGGCACCCCCGAGTACTGCGGCGTCGAGGGCCGGGTCGACATCACGACCGGCACGTTCGGCAAGGCGCTCGGCGGGGCATCCGGGGGCTATGTCGCGGCCCGTGCCGAGATCGTGGCGCTGCTGCGCCAGCGGGCCCGGCCGTACCTCTTCTCGAACACGCTCGCCCCGGCCATCGTCGCGGGCACGATTCGTGCGCTCGAGCTGCTCGAGTCGTCGGGTGAGCTGCGCGAGACGCTGAAGTCGAATGCGGCGCTGTTCCGGTCGCTGATGGATGCCGCGGGCTTCGAGCTGCTGCCCGGCGAGCACCCCATCGTGCCCGTCATGTTCGGCGACGCGGCGCTCACGGCGCGCATCGCCGCGGCGCTGCAGGAGCGCGGTGTCTTCGTCACGGCGTTCAGCTTCCCGGTCGTGCCCCGCGGGGCGGCGCGCATCCGCGTGCAGCTGTCGGCGGCGCACTCCGAGGACGAGATCCGCCGCTGCGTCGAGGCGTTCACGGCCGCCCGCGACGAGGTGGCC
>NZ_WJSP02000471.1 GCF_009720255.1 Agromyces humi
CGGGGCGGGCCGGTCCGCCCGCCTCATCGCCGAGGCCGTGGTCCCTGGCACGCTCGCCGCGCGCCTGGGAGCAGCCCAGGTCGCGGCATCCGATGGCCGTCGTCCGGCCGTGCGCGGATGCCTCGACTGGACCGAGCGGCGGCCGCACATCGCCGGGCGGCTCGGCGCGCACCTCCTCGACGCCGTGCTCGCCGAGGGATGGGTCGCGCGGGTGCCGGGCGACCGGTCGTTGCGTGTGTCCGACGCCGGGCGGGCGGTGTTCGCGGCCCTCGAGTGACCGGGCTCGTCAGATCGCGACGCGGCCGCGCTCGTACGACGGCGCTCCGTGCACCTCGCGATGCAGCCGCTCCATGCGCGCGTCGAGCTCGGCCGCGGTGTGCGCGGCATCCGTGAGCCCGTCGAGCAGTTCCTGCGGCACCTGCCGGTCGTACTTGTAGTAGATCTTGTGCTCGAGGCTCGCCCAGAAGTCCATCGCGATGGTGCGGATCTGCACCTCGACGGCCACGGGGTGGGCGCCCGACGAGAGGAACACCGGCACCTCCACGATGAGGTGCAGGCTCTGGTAGCCGTTCTCCTTCGGCTCGGCGATGTAGTCCTTCACCTTCAGCACGCGGATGTCCCGCTGCGCCGTGAGCAGCTCGGCGAGCCGGTAGGCGTCGGTGACGAAGCTGCACGTCACGCGGACGCCCGCGATATCGGTGATGGTCTCGCGGATCGAGTCGAACGTCGGCTCGATGCCCTTGCGCTGCATCTTCGCGATGACGCTGTCGAGGCTCTTCAGACGGCTCGAGATGTGCTCGATGGGGTTGTAGTCGTGCGTCTGGCTGAACTCCTCGCGCAGGATGGAGAGCTTCGTGATCACCTCGTCCATGCCGAACTTGTAGCGGAGCATGAATCGCTCGGTGTCGTCGCGCAGGGCGCGCATCTCGTCGAGCGTGCGGCCGTCGATGGACTCGAGGGTGCGCTGGGCGCGAGCGGTGAGCATGTGGGGGGCGCCATCGCGTGGTGAGTCGGGGATGCCGTCGAGCGGGGTCACTCGAGCCACGCTACGGGCGCAACCTCTGGATTCCCTTTGACCCGGCCATGTTCCGTCGCTGTTCCGCCGAGGGCGGGCCGCTAGGCTCGGACGATGGGGACCTGGACCACGGTCGCCCCCGGCGTGCACCAGCATCGCGGTGGGCCGTTCGACCTCTCCGTCATCGTCGTCGAGGGCGGCGACGGGCTCCTCGTCGTCGACACGGGCGCCGATCCGTTCGAGGCCGCCGACCTGCTCGCCGAGATCGCCGCGCGACTCCCCGCGCCGGTGCGGTGGGTCGTGAACACGCACGCGCACTTCGATCACACGTTCGGCAACCAGGTCTTCGGTCCGGGTTCTGCGACGGATGCCGCGATCCACGGCCATGCCGGCATCGCGGCCCACTTCGAGCGCTACGAGGGCCCGCGGCTGGCGGCGTGGCGTGGCGATCCCACCCGCGAGCCCGGACGGCGGTGGCAGGACGTGCGGCTCGTCCCACCGACGCATCCGGTCGAGCGGATGACGCGCCTCGACGTCGGCGGCCGCATCGTCGAGCTGCGACCCCAGCCCCCGGCGCACACCGACACCGACCTGGTGCTGTTCCTTCGCGACGTGCGCACCTGGATCGTGGGCGACCTCGTGGAGGAGTCCGGCCCGCCGATGTACGGGTCGGGCAGCTACCCGCTGGACTGGCCCGGGGTGCTCGAAGGGCTCGTCGCCGGGATGCGGGCGGGGGACGTCGTGGTGCCCGGGCACGGCCGGGTCGTGGACCGCGCGTTCGTGGCACACCAGGCGGCCGCGCTCGCCGAGATCGCCCGCCGCTTCCGGGAGGCGCATGATGCCGGCCGATCGGCGGCCGAGGCGCTGGCGGCGCACGCGGAGTGGCCTGTGCCGGTCGACGGTCTCGTCGGCGCCGTCGAGCGCGCCTACGCCGCGTTGGACGGCCTGCCGCTCGACGAGGGCAGCATCGAGGACGCCTGAGCCGGGCCGGTCCGGTCAGGCGGTGCGGTCGGGACCCGCGCCGGCACCCGCGCCGACGACCGAGCGGATCGCCCGGATGGCGAGGTCGATCGCCTCGTCGGAGCGATGCGACGGGGGAGCGCCGTAGCCGACCACCATGGCGGGCGGATGCCGCCACTCGCTGCCTGCGAGGCGGAAGGATCGTAGCCCGTCGAAGCGCAGGCCGAGGCGTTCGGCCGCATCGGTGACGCGCGTCTCGCTCGTGCCGGGCGGCAGCTCGACGAGGCAGTGCAGCCCCGCCGCGAGGCCCGTGATGCGGCATCCGGGCAACTCATCGGCGACGCGCCTCTCGAGCGCGAGCCGGCGACTCCGGTACTCGGCGCGGAGCCGGCGGACGTTGCGGTCGTAGTCGTGCGCGGCGATGAAGCGCTCGAGGGTGCGCTGGTTGAGCACGTCGGAGGCGGCGCCCGTGCGCCGCCGTTGCGCCGACAGGGGCGCGAGCAGGCGTTCGGGCACGACCGCCCAGGCGAGGCCCAC
>NZ_WJSP02000472.1 GCF_009720255.1 Agromyces humi
GGGCTACACGCTCGAGTCGAGCGAGAGTGGGGTGCGGGTGGCCGCCTCCACCGCCGCCGGGTTGTTCCGCGGCACGCAGACGCTGCGGCAGCTGCTGCCCGCGGCGGTCGAGCGGGCGGATGCCACGGGCGAGCCCGATGGCGGATGGACCGTGCCCGCGGCATCCGTCGCCGATGTGCCGCGGTTCGCCTACCGCGGCGCGATGCTCGACGTCGCCCGGCACTTCCTGCCGGTCGACGACGTGCTGCGCTACGTGGACGCGATCGCCATGCTGAAGCTCAACGTGCTGCACCTGCACCTCACCGACGACCAGGGCTGGCGCATCCAGATCGACGCGTGGCCCGAGCTGACCGGCATCGGCGCCTCGACCTCGGTCGGCGGCGACGGGGGCGGCTTCTACACGAAGGACGACTACCGGCGCATCGTCGAGTACGCCGCCGAGCGGTTCGTGACCGTCGTGCCCGAGCTCGACCTGCCCGGCCACACGAACGCCGCGCTCAGCGCCTACCCCGAGCTCAACTGCGACGGCGTCGCACCCGAGCCGTACGAGGGCGTCGAGGTCGGGTTCTCGTCGCTCTGCGCCTCGCCCGAGCGGGCGGAAGCCACCGACCGGTTCCTCGCCGACGTCACGCGCGAGGTCGCCGAGCTCACGCCCGGGCCATGGCTGCACCTGGGCGGCGACGAATCGCTCTCGACCTCGCAGGAGGACTACCTCGACCTCGTGCGGCGGATCGCCGCGGCCGGAGCCGCGACGGGCAAGACCGTGATCGGCTGGCACGAGATGGGCGCCTCTTCGTCGCTGCCGGCCGGCACCATCGGCCAGTACTGGAGCTTCGTCGAGCCCGAGGAGGACGCAGTCATCGCGACGCAGTCGTTCGTCGCGCAGGGCGGCCGGGTGATCATGTCGCCCGCCGACGTCGCCTACCTCGACATGAAGTACGTGGACGACCCGCAGGGCCCGCTCGGCGGCACGCTCGGACTCGACTGGGCGAAGGGGCCGACCACGCTCGACGAGGCCTACCTCTGGGATCCCGCGGCCGTCGTGCCCGGCGTCGGCGAGGACGAGTTGCTCGGCGTGGAGGCTCCGCTCTGGACCGAGACGATCGGCACGCTCGGCGAGGCGGAGTTCATGGCGTTCCCCCGCATCACGGCGATCGCCGAGATCGGCTGGTCGGCGGCGCCATCGTCGTCGTCGTCCGTCGACGCGTCCGCCCGCGACATCGACGGGTTCTTCAGCCGCGTGGCCGGGCTCGGCGAGCGGTGGGATGCCGCGGGCATCCGCTACTACCCGCTCCGCGGGGTGCCCTGGCGCGACTAGCGCGCATGGCGGGAGGTGTCTCGCGCCGCGGGAGGTCGCAAACGGCGCCCTCCGCCTCCACACCCTGCAGAAGTCCTCCGCTCGCGTTCCCGAGGATCCCGGACGACTCCTCCTCGACAGCGGCGTCTCAGCGGTCATCGTTCGCCGCCCGCTCACGAGCGTCGCGGGCCGCGAATCAAGTCCCCGAGACTGGCGCGATGTCATTCGAGTCGTGGCTGCAAGCTCAAGGAGGCGTCGCGCACCAGGTCGATGCGACACGAGCCGGATTCTCCAGACATGCCATCGACACCGCGGTGCGCGCTGGCGACGTCGATCGGCTCCGGCGATCATGGCTCGCACACCGGGGCGCGCCGAGTGCGCTCGCCGCCGCCGTCAGCGCCGGTGGCCGCCTCGCCTGCGTCTCAGCTGCGCGCCATCTCGGACTGTGGACGTTCGACGACGAGCGGCTTCACCTGGCGGTGCCATCACATGCCGGTCGAGCGAACGCGCCGAATGTGGTGCGACATTGGGGCGCAGGTCCAGTGGCAACCCACCGCCACGAGGCGATCGAGCCCATGGCGAACGTCCTGGCGCAGGTGGCCCGGTGCCAGCCGCTCGAACGGGCCTTGGTCGTGTGGGAGTCGGCGATCCGGAAGGAGCGGATCAGTCTCGACGTCCTGCGACGCATCCCCCTCCGCGGACCACGACCTCGCGCACTGATCGAGGCGTGCTCGCTGCTGTCCGACAGCGGAATCGAGACGGTTCCCGTGCTGCGACTTCGACGGATCGGGATCGACGTGCGCCAACAGGTGCGGGTCCACGGGCACCGGGTCGACGGCCTCATCGGCGACCGGCTGGTGTACCAGGTCGACGGATTCGTCTTCCATCGCGAAGCGCCGCAGCGGCGTCAGGACATCGCGCACGACCGTCGACTGGCGCTGGCCGGATACACGGTCCTGCGATACGACTACGCCCAGATCCTCTTCGAATGGCCATCCGTCGAGGCCGAGATCAGGCTCGCGGTCGCGCAGGGCCTCCATCGTGCCGCATGAACTCGGGACGATCGTGCCCGATGGACCGGAGGACGGAGGATTGATGCACCGGCGGAGGGGATGTACGCCGCGGGAGACCTCCGTTCCCGCGAATGTCCTCCGCCCGCGGTGGCTGCCGCGGCGCGAGCCGGCCGGGCGGGCACCGTCGGCGGCGGGGCG
>NZ_WJSP02000473.1 GCF_009720255.1 Agromyces humi
CGCACCCGCGACCTCGGGGATCAGGCCGGATGCCGCGAGGGTGAGGGCGATTCCCTGCGCGGCCGTCACGACCTTGCGCCAATAGCGGTACGGGAGCCGCCCGCGAAGCCACGGAAGCATCCATCCGTCGATCGCGATGTCGTCGCGCACGAGGCCGGCCGTCTGGGCGCGGCGCAGCAGCGGCTCCCCCGACTCGTACATCACCTCACGGCACGTCGCGAGCAGCTCGGAGTCGCGGTTGAGCCCTTCGAGCAGCACCTTCTTTCGGCTGGCGTAGTCGGCGAAGCGTCGCAGCCACGCGGCGAGCGCCTCGAACGGCGGCAGGTCGTCGAGCTCCTCGGCGAACGAGGCGACGCCGGCGACCTCGTCGAGGTACACGGCCTCGACGAGCGCGTCGCGGGTGGGGAAGTTGCGGTACAGCGTGCCGATGCCCACGCCGGCGCGGCGGGCGATGTCCTCGAGCGAGGCGTCGACGCCGTGCTCGGCGAACGCCAGGTTCGCCGACTCGACGAGGGCGTCGAAGTTGCGGCGCGCGTCGGCGCGCGTCGGGCGCCGTTCGTCGAGCAACGCGCGGAGCGTGGCATCCGTCATGAAACACCTGCTTGCAAACCGGAGGGTGCCTCCGCTAAGCTAACCGGAGGCGGCCTCCTATCGGAGGTTCCCTCCAGTATATCTCCTCAGCCCCGAAGGGTGCTTGATGCCAACCTCCACCACTCGCCTCACCTTCATCGCGGTGGCCACGAGCTTCACCGCGGTCGCGAGCCTGCAGTCCCTGATCATCCCCGTGCTGTCGACGATCGGCACCGACCTCGGCGCCGACGCGGTCGGCCAGACCTGGATGCTCACCGCGTGGCTCATCTCCGCGGCGGTCGCCACCCCGCTGCTCGGCCGCGCCGGCGATCTCGTCGGCCGCCGCCGCATGTACCTCCTCGCGCTCGGCGCCGTCGCCGTCGGCTCCGTGCTCGCCGCGTTCGCGCCGAACCTCACCGTCATGCTGCTCGCCCGCGTGCTCCAGGGCCTCGGCGGCGCCGTCTTCCCGCTGGGCTTCGGGCTCGTGCGCGACGCCTTCACTCCCGCCCGTCTCGCGGGCGCGATCGGCGCCCTCTCGGCGATCATGGCCGCCGGTTCGGGCCTCGGCACCGTGATCGCGGGCCCCATCTCCGCAGCCATCGGCTGGCGCGGCCTGTTCGTGCTGCCGCTCGCGCTCGCCGGCGTCGGGCTCGTCGTCGGGGTCCGCGGCCTGTCGCGCACCGCCACCCGCACCGCCGGCCGCATCAACGTCGGCGCCGCAGTGCTCCTGTCGAGCTGGCTCGTCGCGCTGCTGCTGCCGCTGAGCGCCGGCAACCAGTGGGGCTGGGGTTCGCCCCTCGTGATCTCGCTGTTCGCGATCGCGGCGGTGCTCGCCACCGCGTGGGTGATGGTCGAGGTGCGCTCGAGCAACCCGCTCGTCGACATGCGGATGATGCGCCTCCCTGCCGTGTGGACGACCAACCTCACCGCCCTGCTCACCGGCGCCGCGATGTTCGGCATCTGGGCGACGCTCCCCCGCCTCGCCGAGACGCCCACGTCGAGCGGCTACGGCCTCGGCGTCGACGCGAGCACCGCCGGCCTCATCATGCTGCCGATGCTCGTGACCATGGCCTCGGTCGGATTCGTCGCCGGTCCGCTGAGCCGGGTGCTGCCGTTCGCGGCGCAGCTCACGCTCGGCGCGTTCCTCTCGGCGGCCGCGTCGCTCTCGATCGCGCTGTTCCACGACGGCGTCGTGCCGCTCGCGATCGCCGCGGCCGTGCTCGGCCTCGGCACCGGGCTCGTCACCTCGTCGACGCCGAACCTCATCGTGCGCAGCGTGCGCGCCGACCAGGTCGGCATCGCCACGGGCATGAACGCGAACATCCGCACCATCGGCGGCGCCATCGGCACCACGGTGTTCGCGGCGGCGATCGGCGCGGTGCTCGGCGCCTCGGGCCTGCCCACCGAGTCGGGCTACGTGGCCGCGTTCGTCATCGGCGCGGTGCTCGCGTTCGCGGGCGGCCTCGCACCGTTCCTCGCCCGTGGTCGCACTGGCCGGCCGGTCGCCGAGGTCATCCCGATCGCCGAGTCGCCCCTCGTCGAGGCCGCCGAAGCGGCCTGATCCATCCCGGCCGGCGCCGCGGAAGCCAGCCTGTTCCACCTCTCGCAGTGGCGAGCGCGACGCGCGTCGGCCATGCTCGGGGGATGCGCCCTACCGCAGCGGAAAAGAGTTCGACGTCGACGAGACGAGCTGCAGCACCATGAGCCCCAGGTGGGCGAACCCGTCGGGCGCGAGGACCGCGCGGAGGATCCCCGCCGCGAGTTGCTCCGCCAACCAGGCGCCGGCGTTCGACTTCGAGCCGCGCGACCACCTCGAGATCGGCGAGCTGCTCGACGCCAGCGACATCATCCTGCGTCGGCAGCTCATCGAGTGGCTTCGACCGCTGGGCCGGCTCCATGTCTACGTGGGTCCCTCGCCCGACG
>NZ_WJSP02000474.1 GCF_009720255.1 Agromyces humi
TGGGGAACTCCCGGCGCGCGATCGGGGCGACCTCAGCTGCGAAGCGCTCGACGAGCTAGACCTGCTCACCGAGTCGAACCGCCTGCACGGCACCACGGTGGTGATGGTGCTGCACGAGCTCAACCTCGCCGCCCGCTACGCCGACCACCTCGTCGTCGTCGACGGGGGGCGCATCGCGGCCGCCGGGAAGCCCGCCGCGGTCATGACCGCCGAGACGGTCGGAACGGCCTTCGGTCTGGAGTGCGTCATCGCCGACGATCCGGTGGCCGGCTCGCCCATGATCGTGCCGATCGGCCGGTTTCACCGGGCTTGAGATTTAGGTTAGGCTAACCTCAATCCACTCCATCGAAAGGGAGTTCATGCACGCCCGACGCACGATCGCCGTCATCGCCGCCGCCGCGGCCGCCCTCGCCCTCGCCGGCTGCTCCTCGGCCGCTCCCGAGGAATCCGGGTCCGGCTCCGCCGCGGCATCCGACGGCTCCTTCCCGATCACCATCGAGCACGCCTTCGGCGAGACGGAGATCCCCGCCGCGCCCGAGCGCGTCGCGACCTGGGGCTGGGGGAGCACCGAGGCCGCGCTCGCGGTGGGCGTCGTGCCCGTCGCGATGGCACAGCAGTCGTATGGCGCGAACGCCGATGGCGTGCTGCCGTGGGTCGCCGACGAGCTCGACGAGCTCGGCGTCGAGACGCCGGTCATCCTCACCGACGACGGCGAGGCGCCGCCCTACGAGGAGCTCATCGAGGCCGCCCCCGACGTCATCCTCGCTCCCTACTCGGGCATCACCGAGGAGCAGTACGACCTGCTCAGCGAGATCGCGCCGACCGTCGCGTACCCCGACCAGCCGTGGACGACGCCGTGGCGCGAGACGGTCAGCATCGTCGGCACTGCCCTCGGCAAGGCCGACGAGGCGCAGGACGTGCTCGACGACCTCGACGCCCAGCTCGCCGCGCAGGCGGAGGCCCACCCCGAGCTCGACGGACAGACGATCGCCGCGGTCTGGGACGTCGGCGGCACCTTCTACGTCTACACGCAGGAGGACTCGCGCGTGGAGTTCCTCTCCGCGTTCGGCATCGAGGACGCGCCGGCCGTCGCCGAGCTCGCCAACGGCGACTCGCCGTTCTTCTACACGCTGAGCTACGAGCAGCTCGACCAGCTCGACTCCGACCTGATCCTCAGCTACCACGACACCCAGGCGGAGGCCGACGCGTTCCTGCAGTCGGCGCCCATCCAGGCCATCCCCGCGGTCGCCCGCGGCCAGGTCGCCCAGGTCGTCGGCACCGAGCTCATCGCGGCCGTCTCGCCGCCGACGGCGCTCTCCCTCACCTACGGGCTCGACCAGCTCGTCGCGTCGCTCTCGGCCGCCGCGCAGGCGGGCTGAGACACGCGGCGCCCGCCGAGACACGGGCATGAACGGCCCGGATGCCGCAGCACGCGGCATCCGGGCCGTTCGGCGTCTCAGCGGCGTGGCCGCCGACGCGGCAGGTACCCGCCGGCCTCGAGTCCGGCCTCGATCTCGAAGCGGTTCTGCAGCGGATCGCGCCCGGCGATGAGGTAGAGCAGCGGGAAGAGCATGCCGTACGTCAGCCACTGCTGCCTGTGCACCGCTTCATGGCCGAGCACGACGTCTCCGGCGTTCCGGTCGGTGAGGTAGCAGCCGCCCACGCAGGAGCCGCCGCGCCCGAACGTCCACTTCGGCATGCCCGTGAACACGAAGAGGCCCTGGCGCCGCTCGATCGGCCCGGTGCTCCAGAGGAACCCCCAGGTGAATCCCACGAGCGTCGCCCACCGGTAGCCGGCGCGGCTGATGGGGGAGTCGGTGAGCCGGATCGTCACCCGGCGCTCGCTCATGCCGCCGCCTCGGGCCGGCCGAGGTCCTCGAGCAGGCGCAGCCACACCTCGCTCATGGTGGGGAACGACGGCACCGCGTGCCACAGCCGTGCGACGGGCACCTCGCCCACCACGGCGATGGTCGCGGCGTGCACGAGCTCCGCGACGTCCTGGCCGACGAACGTGGCCCCGATGACGACGTCGCGGTCGGCGTCGATCACGAGCCTGGCCCGTCCCTCGTAGCCGTCCGCGAGGATGCCGGCGCCGCTCGCCGACTGCATCGGCACGTCGGCGACCCGCACCGCGCGGCCGGACCTCGCGGTCTCGGCCTCGGTCAGCCCGACCGACGCGCACTCGGGCTCGGCGAACACCACCTGCGGCACCGCGGCATGGTCGGCTGTGGCGGCGTGCACGCCCCATGGCGAGGCATCGATCGGTCGCCCCAGCGCGCGGGCGGCGATCACGTCGCCGGCGGCGCGGGCCTGGTACTTGCCCTGGTGCGTGAGCAGAGCGCGGTGGTTGGCGTCGCCGAAGGTGATGATCCCGAGGAGGGTCCAGATCGCCAGGTCGGGATTCGAGAGCCAGTCCTGGGTGAAGGCGCCCAGGCCGACCTTGTCGAGCAGCCCGTTGAGGGCGCCGTCGGACTGGAGCATCAGGCT
>NZ_WJSP02000475.1 GCF_009720255.1 Agromyces humi
AGGCCTTCGCCTTCGCCGAGGCCCTGGGGCTCGAGGTCGTCGCGTCCACCGGCGAGCCGGGTGCCGTGCACCGCTCGGTCGCGAACCCGATCGGCCTCGCCGCATCCGCCGCCCCTCGATACCTCACCCCACCGCCCGAGCTCGGCGCCCACGACGGCGCCGACTGGCTCGACGCGCACGACCGAACGAAGGACCCCGCATGACTCCGACCGCTCCTCGCATCGACGCCGTCTTCGACCTCGATGGGCTGCTCACCGACGAGGAGCTGGCGTGGCGCGACCGAGCGCGGGCCTTCGCGCAGGAGCGGATCCTGCCCGTGATCGAGGCGGACTTCGAGGCCAAGCACTTCCGGCGCGAGTTGGTGCGCCAGCTCGGCGAGCTCGGCTTCCTCGGGATGCACCTCACGGGCTACGGATGCGCCGGGGCGGGCGCCGTGGCCTACGGCCTCGTGTGCCTCGAGCTCGAGGCCGCCGACAGCGGCTGGCGCACCTTCGTGTCGGTGCAGGGTTCGCTGGCGATGAGCGCCATCCACAAGTACGGCTCCGAGGAGCAGAAGGAGCGCTGGCTGCCCGGCATGGCCGCGGGCGAGCTGGTGGGATGCTTCGCGCTGACCGAGCCGCAGGGCGGCAGCGATCCCGCCGCCATGACCACGGTCGCCCGGCGCGACGGCGACGGATGGGTGCTCGACGGCGCGAAGCGCTGGATCGGGCTCGCGTCGCTCGCCGACGTCGCGGTGGTGTGGGCGCGCGTCGAGGACCCGTCGGGCGAGTTCGGCGCGGGGGCGAGCGCCGTCCGCGGATTCCTCGTGCCGACGTCCACCGCGGGGTTCACCGCCACGCCCATCGACGGCAAGCTCTCGATGCGCGCCTCGGTGCAGTGCGACGTGGTGCTCGACGGGGTGCGCCTGCCGGCGGACGCCATGCTGCCCGGGGCATCCGGACTCTCCGGGCCGTTCGGATGCCTCAACGAGGCGCGCTACGGCATCGTCTGGGGCGCGATGGGCGCCGCACGGTCCTGCCTCGAGGCGGCACTCCAGCGGTCGGTGAGCCGTGAGGTGTTCGGCCGGCCGATCGGCGCGAACCAACTCACCCAGGCGAAGCTCGCCGACATGTTCGTCGAGGTCGAGAAGGGCATCCTGCTCGCCCTGCACCTCGGCCGGCTCAAGGAGCGCGGCGCGCTCACGCCGGCGCAGATCAGCGTCGGCAAGCTGAACAGCGTGCGCGAGGCGCTCGAGATCGCCCACCAGGCGCGCTCGATCCTCGCGGGCGACGGCATCACCGATGCGTTCCCCGTGATGCGGCACGCCGCCAACCTCGAGTCGGTGCGCACCTACGAGGGCACCGACGAGATCCACCAGCTCGTGCTGGGCCGCGCCCTGACCGGCCTCGCCGCGTTCTAGCCGGACGCGGTCGTCCGCCGGGCCCCGAACCACCGGATTCGGAACGCGGCGGAAGACGGGGTAGAAATGACAGGCCCGGCGACGAAGCCGGGAAACGAACCAAGGAGAACCCGATGAAGGCAACGGAGCCTCGTCTCACCCTCGCCGACGAGCCCGGACCGCAGCGGTTCGAGATCGGGATCGACGACGTGACCGCCGTGCGCCTGACGCTCGAGGGCGCGCACGGCGCGACGGACGCCACCCACGTGGCGGTCGCCGAGGTGGAGTTCCTCGGGCGGTGAGACGGCCCGAGGAGCCGTCGACCCGCGCGGGCGACCCCGCTCACTCGATGCCGAGCGCCTCGCGCATGCGGTGATAGCCGTCGTGCGCGCGCAGGGCGGCGACGTCGTCGCCCGCCTGCCGGTGCATGCGCACGAGCGTGCGCCACGATTCGTCGAGCCACGGGTCGATCTCGACGGCGCGACTCGCCGCAGCCACGGCGGCGCGCGTGTCGCCGAGGTGCGCCTCGAGGTGGGCGAGCGAGTTCGCGGCTTCCGCGGCGCGGAGCCGGTACCGGTCGCGGGCGCCGATCGACCACTCCGCCGGGCCGTCCTCGGGCAGCACGTCGCCGGAGTAGAGGCCGAGCGCGTGGTGCAGGCCTGAGACCGCCGACGCGAGGTCGCCGCGGGACTTCGCGGTCGCGGCATCGGCGAGGTGGTCGTCGAAGTCCGACAGGTCGCAGTGCGCGCGGTCGGCGATGCCCAGGCGGTACGCCTCCCCGTCGCGCTCGACGATGAAGCGCGACGAGCCGTCGTCGATCGGCAGGACCCGCCGCAGGCTCGAGATGCTGACGTGCAGGGCGTGCAGCGCCGACTCCGTGCCGAGTTCGCCCCAGAGGGCGTCGGCGATGAGCTCACGATGCAGGGGAGCGCCTGCGTTGAGCGCGAGCATGCGCAGCAGGCTCCGGGCCTGGGGCCGGAGCCCCCGCAGGTCGGCGTCGGCGCCGTCGATCCGCACGCGGAATCCGCCGAAGCACGTCACCGCGAGGGGCGGGTCGTGCGGCCGCTCCTGCACGGCAGGTCGTGCGATGACGACGACCGTGGGCAG
>NZ_WJSP02000476.1 GCF_009720255.1 Agromyces humi
CGACTGACGCCGCGGGCCGGCCGCAGCGGCACCCGGCGCGCGGAATCAGGCCGCCGGCGCGTCCTTGATCGCGAGCAGGAGGTGGCCGCTCGACACGGTGGAGCCCGCCTCGGCGTTCACCAGCCCGATGATGCCGTCCTTGTGCGCCATGATGGGCTGCTCCATCTTCATCGCCTCGAGCACGAGCACGAGGTCGCCCTTGACGACCTTGTCTCCCTCGGCGACGGCGACCTTGACGACGGTGGCCTGCATCGGCGCCTTGACGGCGTCGCCCGTGGCGGTGTCGACGGCGTGCGCCGCGGTGCGGCGGCGGGGAGCGGGGCCGGCCGTGGCAGCCGCGCCGGCGGCCGTGCCGCTCACGAGCTTCTTCGGAAGGCTGACCTCGATGCGGCGACCGGCCACCTCGACGACGACACCGGTGCGGTCGGCCGGGGCAGCGGCCTCGGCGAGCTCGCCCGACCACGGCTCGATGCGGTTGTCGTACTCGGTCTCGATCCAGCGCGTGTAGACCGAGAACGGCGCGTCGCCGTCTGGCGCGAACGCCGGGTTGCGCACGATGTCGCGGTGGAACGGCAGCACGGTCGGGAGCCCGGCGACCTCGAACTCGTCGAGGGCGCGCCGGGCGCGCTCCAGGGCGTCGGTGCGGGAGGAGCCGGTGACGATGAGCTTCGCGAGCAGCGAGTCGAAGGCGCCCGAGATCTCGTCGCCGGTGGTGACACCCGAGTCGACGCGAACGCCGGGCCCTCCGGGGAACCGGAGCACGTGCACCGGCCCGGGGGAGGGCAGGAAGTTGCGGCCGGGGTCCTCGCCGTTGATGCGGAACTCGATCGAGTGGCCGGATGCGACGGGGTCGGGGTAGTCGAGCACGCCGCCCTCAGCGAGGCGGAACTGCTCTCGCACGAGGTCGAGGCCGGTGACCTCCTCGGAGACGGGGTGCTCGACCTGGAGGCGCGTGTTGACCTCGAGGAACGAGACCGTGCCGTCCTGGCCGATGAGGAACTCGCACGTGCCGGCGCCGACGTAGCCGACCTCCTTGAGGATCGCCTTCGACGCCTCGTACAGCAGGCGGTTCTGCTCCTCCGTGAGGAAGGGCGCGGGCGCCTCCTCGACGAGCTTCTGGTGGCGGCGCTGCAGCGAGCAGTCGCGCGTGGACACCACGACGACGTTGCCGTGGGCGTCGGCGAGGCACTGGGTCTCGACGTGGCGCGGCTTGTCGAGGTACTTCTCGACGAAGCACTCGCCGCGCCCGAACGCGGCGACGGCCTCGCGGGTGGCCGACTCGAAGAGCTCGGGCACCTCCTCGCGCGTGCGGGCCACCTTGAGGCCGCGACCGCCGCCGCCGAAGGCGGCCTTGATCGCCACGGGCAGGCCGTGCACGTCGACGAAGTCGAGCACCTCGGCGGCATCCGCCACCGGGTTCAGCGTGCCCGGCGCGAGCGGCGCGCCGACCTTCTCGGCGACGTGGCGAGCGGAGACCTTGTCGCCGAGGCGCTCGATGGCCTCGGGGGAGGGTCCGATCCAGATGAGGCCGGCGTCGATCACGGCGCGGGCGAAGTCGGAGTTCTCCGCGAGGAAGCCGTAGCCGGGGTGCACGGCGTCGGCACCCGAACGGCGGGCCACCGAGAGCAGCTTGTCGATGACGAGGTAGGTCTCGGCGCTCGTGGTGCCGTCGAGCGCATAGGCCTCGTCGGCGAGCTTGGCGTGGCGGGCGTCACGGTCCTGGTCGGCGTAGACGGCGACGGAGCCGATGCCGGCGTCACGGGCGGCCCGGATGACGCGGACGGCGATCTCGCCACGGTTGGCGATGAGGACCTTCGTGATGCGCGGCATAATGCTCAAGCCTATTGGCCCGCTCGTGCTGGCCTTTGGGTCGCTTCCACAAAAAAGGAACGCAACCCTTGCGGGCGTCGACAATGGCCGCGGGTGACGGATGCCGCGGTGCGCGGGTCGCGCGCCCGGCCCACGCTGGTCAGGCCCGGTTCCAGAGCGCCGTCCACTCCACGCCGAGCTCGCGCACGAGATCGCGCAGCGTCGACAGCGACAGTCCGACGACCGTCGACGGATCGCCCTCCACGCGGCGGATGAACGGACCGCCGAGGCTGTCGATCGTGAAGGCGCCGGCGACGAGCAGCGGCTCGCCGGTCGCGATGTACGCGTCGATCTCCGCGTCGTCGAGCGCGGCGAACCGAACGGTCGCGACATCCGCCCGTCCCACCGCCGCGTTCGCCCGGCCGCCGCGATGGTCGATCAGCCAGTGCCCCGACCACAGGTCGCCGTGACCGCCGTTCTGCGCGAGCCAGCGCTCGCGGGCGACGTCGGGCCGGTGCGGCTTGCCGTGGATGGCGCCGCCGGTGAGGAAGGCCGAGTCGCCGCCGAGGATCAGGCCGTCGATCGGCTCGCCGTCGTGCGAACGCCCGACGATCGCCTCGGCCTTGGCCCGCGCGAGGAGCTGCACCATGGCGGATGCCTCGAGCCGGCCGGATT
>NZ_WJSP02000477.1 GCF_009720255.1 Agromyces humi
GTCGTCTGCGCCATGGCGAGCGCGCTCGCGCGGGTGCCGACGCGGATCACGCCGCCCGAGCCGGCCGCCCCCGGGCCGGAACGAGCGCCCGTAGCGCCCGCGGCCCCACGAGCCCGCGACCCGCTCACGGTGCGATCCCCGCCAGCGCCGGGCGGAACCCGAGGCGCACGTTCTCGCAGCATCCGGGGCGGCACACGTCGTACCAGGGGCCGAGCTCGGTGACGGCGGGCCGCTCGGCCGCCGGCGTGCCGTTCACTCGCTCGAGCACGAGGTCGACGAGGCCGGCGACGTACGCGGGATGCGTGCCGGGCGTCGGCACGCGCACGGCGGCGAGGCCGTGCTGCTCGGCCGTCTCGAGCGCCTCGTTGTCGAGGTCCCACATCACTTCCATGTGGTCGCTGACGAAGCCGAGGGGCACAATGACGACGGCCTTGCGACCGGCGCCGGGCAGCTCCTCGATCGCGTCGTTGACGTCGGGCTCGAGCCACGGCATCGAGGGCGGTCCCGAACGCGACTGGTACACGAGCTGCCACGGCACGTCGGCGACGCCCGCCTCGCGCATGACCACCTCGGCGACCGCGCGGTGCTGGGCGGCGTACGCCCCGCCCTCACCGAACCCGCGCTCGGCGGGTCCCGACTTCGCGGCATCCGTCGAGGGGATGGAGTGGGTCGCGAACAGCACCTCGACCTGGGTGGCGCGGTCGAGTCCGGGCACGGATGCCTCGAGCTGGGCGATCCCGTCGCGCACGCCCTCGATGAACGGCTGCACGAACCCGGGGTGGTCGAAGAACTGGCGCACCTTGTCGATCTGGATGGCGTGGTCGCCGTCGCCGAGCCCGGTGTCGGCGAGCGCGTCGGCGAAGTCCTCGCGGTACTGCCGGCAGCTCGAGTAGGAGCTGTAGGCGCTGGTCGCGATGGCCAGGAGCTTCGTGTGGCCGGCGGCCTTCGCCTCGTCGAGCGCGTCGTTGAGGTACGGGTCCCAGTTGCGGTTGCCCCAGAGCACGGGCAGGTCGATGCCGCGGCTCGCGAGCTCGGCCTCGAGGGCGGCCTTCAGCCGCCGGTTCTGCTCGTTGATGGGGCTCACCCCGCCGAAGTGGCGGTAGTGGTGGGCGACCTCCTCGAGGCGCTCGTCGGGGATGCCGCGGCCGCTCGTGACGTTGCGGAGGAACGGGATCACGTCGTCCTGCCCCTCGGGCCCGCCGAATCCGGCGAGCAGGATCGCGTCGTACGCGACGGGCTCCTCGACGTGCGCGGGCCCCTGCTGGGCCGCGGGCGTCGCGCCGGGCACGATCGCGCCGGGGGCACAGGGTGCGGATGCCGCGGGGGCGGGCTTGTGTCCGCGATGCGCGGTGCCCGGGGCATCCGTCGCGCCCGACGACCCGATGTTCACGGCGGCCACTACTGCACCACCTCGACGAGCTCGGCGGTCGAGATGCGGCGGCCCGTGTAGAAGGGGACCTCCTCGCGCACGTGACGGCGCGCATCGGTGGCGCGGAGGTCGCGCATGAGGTCGACGAGGTCGGTGAGCTCGTCGGACTCGAGCGGCAGCAGCCACTCGTAGTCGCCGAGCGCGAACGACGAGACGGTGTTGGCGATGACCCCGCGGAACGCGGCGCCCTTGCGGCCGTGCTCGGCGAGCATGCGGCCGCGCTCCTCGGGGGCGAGCAGGTACCAGTCGTAGCTGCGCACGAAGGGGTAGACCGTGAGCCACGCCTTGGGCTCGACGCCGCGCAGGAACCCCGGGACGTGCGACTTGTTGAACTCGGCGTCGCGGTGCACGCCCATCGCGTTCCAGGTGGGCAGCAGCGCGCGGAACAGTCGCGCGCGCCGCAGCTCGCGGAGCGCCCACTGGAGCCCCTCGGCGGTCGGGCCGTGCAGCCACAGCATCACGTCGGCGTCGGCGCGCAGGCCCGACACGTCGTAGATGCCGCGCACGGTGACGTCCTCGTCCTCGACGAGGCCGATCATGTCGTCGAGCTCGCGCACGAAGCGGGGCACGTCGTGCCCGTCGAGGTCGTCGGGTCGCGCCGGGTCCTTTCGGAACACGGCGAACACCGTGTAGCCCTCGGGAGACTGCTCGGCGTCGGATTCAGTGTGGAGCGCGTCGGCTGCCGCTTCGGCAGCGGGGGAAGACATGCCTCCAGTCTCCCCCTTTCCGCGTCATCGGCCAAAAGGGGTGACGGATGCCGCGGCGCTCAGTCCCCCACGAGGAGGCGGGTCGAGTGCGCGAGGTGGTCGCGCAACGCGTCGGGGCCGCGCGTCTGCACCTCGTCGAGCAGCGCCCGGTGCTCGACGACGAGCGACTCGAGCGTGTAGTGCGGCCGCACGTGCAGCAGGAACAGCAGCAGCTCGCCGCCGAGGGCCGCGTGCGCCTCGACGATGCGGCTGCTGCCGGATGCCGCGACGAGGGCGTGATGGAACTCGGCGTGCATCCGCTCGGCCTCGAGCCAGTCGACGGATGCCGCGAGCCGCTCGAGCGCGT
>NZ_WJSP02000478.1 GCF_009720255.1 Agromyces humi
GACGCTGCCCGACCCCGAGGCGCTCGCCCGGTTGGCCTCGCGGCTGGTCGAGGAGGCCGGCGTCGAGGTGCCTGCGCCGGTCGCGAACGGCGACACGGTCGAGGTCGTGCGACGTGGCGGGCTCGTGTTCGCCATCAACCACGGCGCCGACGATGTCGACCTCGTCGTCGAGGGCACCGACCTGCTCACGGGGTCGCGCGCAGCGGGCCTCGTGCTGCCGTCGCAGGGGGTGGCCGTCGTCCGTCCCGACTGAGGCGCCCGGGCGGCCTCAGCCCCGGGCAGCCCGTCTCGAGACGGGGAAGAGCTCGGTGCGCTCGACCGCCCCATCGCGCTCGCCGGCGAGGGCGAGGCGGCGCGGGTCGGCGAGGTAGCCGTCGAGCCCCGCCTGCTCGGCGAAGCGGATGACCTGCACCTCGAGCGGATGCCCCGCAGCGCCGTCCCCGCGCACGCGCTCGAGCACCTCGCCCCGGTGATCGGCGACGAAGGCGAGCACGCGGTCCTCGTACGCGGTGAGCGCATCCTCCCGTCCGGGGTGCGCCCACAGCAGGCAGCAGAGCGTGATCGGGGCCGCGGTCTCGGGGTCGTCGGCGCGGAAGTCGGCACTCGGCATGGTGGGGATCGTACTCCGGCGCGACCCGTCAGATCGGCAGCGAGCGGTCGTCGACGATCGTCTTCATGACGAGGGTCGACTCGACGCGACGCACACCGGGCAGCGCCGAGAGGCGTTCGTCCCAGAGCCGCTGGTAGGCGGGCAGGTCGGGCACGGCCACGCGCAACAGGTAGTCGGGGTCGCCGAACAGGCGCAGCGCCTGGATCACCTCGGGGATCTCGGCCACCGCGGCATCGAACGCGGGGATGGTGGCCCGGTTCGCCTGGTCCATCGTGACGAACACGAGCGCGCCGAAGCCGAGCCCGACGACCTCGGGGTCGATCACCGCGCGGTAGCCCGTGATCGCGCCCGACTCCTCGAGCGCACGCAGCCGTCGGTGCGTCGGCGACATGCTGAGCTGCACCCGCTCGGCCAGGTCGGTGAGGCTCAGGCGTCCGTCCTGCTGCAGCTCGGCAAGGATTCTCCGGTCGATGGCGTCCATGGGGTGGATTCTTCCACGGGCGCGGGCTGTAGAGGAGGAAGTTGGAACCACCTTCCACGCGATCTTCCGTACGTTCGTCGTATCGGACGACGATCGGGGAACACGATGGACGCGCAACTGCTGCTCGCATGCTGGGGCATGATGACGTTCATGGTGCTCGTGCCCGGGCCCGACTGGGCCTACGTCATCGCCGCCGGCACCCGCGATCGCACGATCGTGCCGGCCCTCGGCGGCATCCTCATCGGGTACCTCCTGGCGGTCATCGCCGTGGCCGTGGGCGTCGGGGCGGCACTGGCGGCCCTGCCGTGGGCGCTCGTGGTCCTCACCCTGGCGGCGGCGGGCTACCTTTCGTACCTCGGCATTCGGATCCTGCTGCACCCGCCGGCCGTCGCTATGGCGGGAACGACGAGCGGGGCCGACGAGCCGGCTGCGTGGCTGCGCCTCGCGCAGGGAGTCGGGGTGAGCGGGCTCAACCCCAAGGGGCTGCTCGTGCTCGTCGTGCTGCTGCCGCAGTTCACCGACGCGGCAGGCGACTGGCCGATCCCGGTGCAGCTGGCGGTGCTCGGGCTCATCTTCGTGGGCAGCTGCGCGCTGGTCTACTCCGTCGTGGGCGTCGGTGCGAAGGCCGTGATCCGTGCGCGGCCGTCGGCCATGCGGATCGTGTCGCGGGTGTCGGGGGCGGCGATGGTCCTGCTCGCGATCGTGCTCGTCGCCGAGCAGCTCGCCCACCTCAGTCGGTAGCGTGGCCTGATGGCCACTCCCGACTTCGTGCTCGAACTGCGCCGGCATCTCGGCACCCGTCCCCTCTCGTTCGTCGGCGTGACCGCCGTCATCCTCCGCGGCGACGAGGTGCTGCTGGGCCGCCGCTCCGACAACGGCGCACTCACCCCGATCACCGGCATCGTCGACCCCGGTGAGGAGCCGGCGGATGCCGCGTGCCGCGAGGCGCTCGAGGAGGCGGGTGTGCGCATCCGGGCGGACCGGCTGGCGTGGGTGCACCAGATCCCGCGGATCACCTACGACAACGGCGACCAGGCGGACTACCTCGACCTGACGTTCCGGTGCACGTGGCTCGAGGGAGAGCCCTATCCTGCCGACGGCGAGATGACCGAGGTGGGATGGCGCCGGCTCGACGACCTCGGCGATCTGTCGGACGAGCAACGGACTCGCATCAGGGTGGCGCTGGCCGAGGATGGCGGCGCCCGCTTCGAGGGTGGGGCCTGACCCGGGACCACAGCCGGAGCGACAGCCGGTGCGGCGGACGGTGAGGTGCATACGACAGGTCTCCGGGTGGGCGCGAGGGACACCCGGTGGACATGCGGCGAGCAGGTTGGATCAGATTCCGGACGGCCCATCGGGGCGCCGGCTACATCAG
>NZ_WJSP02000479.1 GCF_009720255.1 Agromyces humi
GGACAGCCGCAGCAGCAGCGCCACGATGATCCAGTTCGCGACGAGCGACGAGCCGGCCGCCGCGTTCTCGGCGCCGTAGAACCGCAGCCCGCCGCTCGCGAAGACGCGCACCGGCGTCGCCGCGATCCACCAGTTCACGAGATCGAAGTGGTGCGACGCCTTGTGGATGAACAGGCCGCCCGAGTTGGCCTTCTGGCGGTGCCAGCGTCGGAAGTAGTCGGCGCCGTGTACCGTGTCGAGCGCCCACTCGAAGTGCACCGACGTCACCGCGCCGATGTCGCCGGCGGCGATGACCTGCCGGAGCGTCGAGTTGCGCGGGCTGTAGCGGTAGTTGAACGTGGTGATGACCTCGCGCCCGGTCTCGGCGATCGCGGCACCGATGCGGCGCACGCTCTCGGCGTCGATGGTGAGCGGCTTCTCGACGACGACGTCGGCGCCCGAGCGGAGGGCGCGCACGACGTAGTCGGCGTGGGTGAAGTCGGGCGTCGTGACGATGACCCGGTCGAGCCGCTCGTCGCGGATCATCCGCTCGAGGTCCTCGACGGAATACCGAGCAGGCACCGGATGCCCCGCCGCCACGACCTGGCGCTCGTACACGTCGAGGCGGCCCGGGTTCACGTCGCTCCAGGCCACGAGCTCGGCGACCTCGGGCACGCGTTCGGCTCCGAGCTGGGTGCCGGTGAGGGCACCGATGTACATCCCTGCCCGGCTGCCCGTGCCGATGAGTCCGTACCGCTCCTGCGCCATCGCTGCTCCACTCGGGTCGTCGGGAGAGAAAGCGCTTCCCCCAAGGCATCCCACCACTGGGGAATCGCCGCCGGATGAGCTGGGAAAGCGCTATCTCGAATTGCTACCATTTCTATCAGCACACGCACTCACGGCCAAACGTGCCCGGTCGACGATGAGGGGGCGGGGTAGAGTCGCCCCGAGGGGCGGCAGACTGCAGGAGGACCGATGACCGACGGCGGCATCCAGACCAGCCGGAACGCACCGGCGACGCTGCACGACGTGGCGCGCGAGGCGGGCGTCTCGCTCGCGACCGCATCCCGATCGCTGAACGGCAGCACCCGCAAGGTCAACGAGGAGTACCGGCAGCGGGTGCTCGAGGCCGCCGCCCGGCTCGACTACTCCCCCAACCTGTCGGCGCAGGCGGTCGCGCGCGGCACCACGACGACCGTGGCGCTGCTCGTCGCCGACATCGCCGACCCGTACTTCTCCTCGATCGCGGCCGGCGTGGTGGCCGAGGCCGACACGGAGAGGCTCATCGTGACGATGGCGGCGACCGAACGCGACCCCGATCGCGAGCTCGAACTCGTGCGCACGCTGCGCGGCCAGCGTCCCCGGGTGATGATCCTCGCCGGCTCGCGGCCGACCACCGACCCCACCGACGGCGCGCTGGGCGAGGAGCTCGCCGCCTACGAGCGCGCGGGCGGGCGGGTGGTGCTCATCAGCCGCAACGAGTACGACTTCCGCACGGTGCTGCTCGACAACCGCGTCGGTGCCGCTGCGCTCGCGCGAGAACTCGTCGGGCTCGGCTATCGCCGGTTCGCCGTGGTCACCGCCCGTGAGGGGCTGCGAACGGCCGCCGACCGCCTCGCCGGGTTCCGCGATGGACTCGCCGAGGCGGGCATCGACCTCGCCGACGACGACGTCATCCGTGCGGACTTCACCCGCGACGGCGGCTATGACGGCACCACCACCCTCATCGAACGCGGACTCCACGGCGTCGAGGCGATCTTCGCCGCGAACGACGTGATGGCGGTCGGTGCGCTGTCGGCCGTGCGCGACGCGGGCCTCACCCCCGGCGTCGACCTCGCCGTCGCGGGCTTCGACGACGTGCCCACCGTGCGCGACGTCACTCCGCCGCTCACCACCGTGCGCGTGCCGCTCGAGGAGATCGGCCGCCGCGCGCTGCGCCTGGCCCTCGGCGACGAGGACCTGGCGGCCGAGGGCGCCGTCGCCACGGAGGTCGTGCTGCGCGAGTCGACGCCGCGCCGGGCCTGACGCACCTCGTGGCGTCGCCGGGGTGACGAACCCGACGGGCGCCGCGCCGCGCCGCGGCATCCAACGTTTCACGACGGGTCCGAGGGGTGACGAGGCGGATGCCCCGCGTCAAGACCCCTGCGGAGCAGTCCTCCATCGTGGGAGAATACTGCCCTGCCAAAGACGGTCCCATCGTGAGGTGCACCATGAACCCCTTCCTCGCCGCGCTCCAGATCCTCGCGCTGCTCATCGGAAGCGTCGCCTGCCTGGTGGCGCTCGCCGCCGTGTCGGAGTCGCCGCTCCTGCGGCGCCGACGGCAGGAGGAGCAGCCCACGGCCGACGAGAAGGCCGAGCAGCCGGCGGACGACGCCAAGCTCGCCTCGGGGCCGCGCGTGCGCAGCGCCGGCTGACGCCCCACGCGGGGCCGCCGAGCGCCGCAGACAGGCTGCGAACCCACCGACCCGCGCACCGGCA
>NZ_WJSP02000048.1 GCF_009720255.1 Agromyces humi
GCTCGGCGGCCCGCGGCATCGGTCGGTGAGGCGGCGCCGAGCACTTGGCTGCGTTCGAATCCATACTCAGACCAGAGTGCGGCGGCCGAGGCCCCCGCAGCGGCTCCCGCGGCCACTGGCGGCTCGCACGCGGGCCCCAGCGGCTATGTGACCCCCATCGTGCGCAAGCTCGCGAACGAGCAGGGCGTCGACCTCTCGAGCGTGACCGGCACCGGTGTCGGCGGTCGCATCCGCAAGCAGGACGTGATCTCGGCCCAGGCGCCGGCAGCTGCTCCCGCGGCGGCGGCCGCACCCGCTCGCACGCCGCTCGAGACCTCGCCGCTGCGCGGCACGACCGTGCCGATGACGCGCCTCCGCAAGGTCGTCGCCGAGCGCGCCGTGGTCTCGATGACCTCCACGGCGCAGCTCACCACCGTCGTCGAGGTCGACGTGACGCGCGTCGCCCGCCTTCGCGACCGGGTGAAGGGCGACTTCCTCGCGAAGACCGGCAACAAGCTGTCGTTCCTGCCGTTCTTCGCGCTGGCAGCGGCCGAGGCGCTCCGCGCCTACCCGATCGTCAACTCGACGGTCGACGGCGACAGCATCGTCTACCCGCCGACCGAGAACATGAGCATCGCGGTCGACACCGAGCGCGGACTGCTGACGCCGGTCATCCGCGATGCAGGCGACCTCGACATCGCCGCGCTGGCCGCGCAGATCGCCGACCTGGCCGACCGCACCCGCAACAACCAGCTGAAGCCCGACGAGCTCTCGGGCGGCACGTTCACGCTGACCAACACGGGATCCCGCGGCGCGCTGTTCGACACGCCGGTCGTGTTCCTGCCGCAGTCGGCGATCCTCGGCACGGGCATCGTCGTCAAGCGCCCGGTCGTCGTGAAGCAGGACGGCGAGGACGCGATCGCGATCCGCTCGATGGTGTACCTGGCGCTCTCGTACGATCACCGCATCATCGACGGCGCCGACGCTGCCCGCTTCCTGACCGCCGTGAAGGAGCGTCTGGAAGAGGGGGCCTTCGAGGCCGACCTCGGGATCTAGTCGAAGACATCGCGCAAGCGCCACCCGGCCTCGCCCCTCACCATGAGGAGCGAGGCCGGTTCGCGTTCAGCGACGGTCTCCGCACGCACGAGCACCGCCCCGCCCATGTCCCCGGTGATCGCGATGGACACGGGGTCGAACCGCGGAGCAGGCCGCGCGGATCCGTCGCGGGCCAGCGCGATGGCGTCACGGTCTGCGCTCTCGATCGCCGATCCCGGCTGGTCGACGGCGTCGAGGCATCCGAGATCGAGGGTCTCGAAGCACGTCGTCCGCCGTTCGAGCAGCCATCGCGCCGCCTCGACCGGATTCGCATCCGCATCGACGCCGGTGTTCGACTCCACGGCGTCCTGCACGTCGATCGGCGCAACCGTTTCGCCGAGACCTGCTCCGGTCGTTGCGGCGTCGATGCCGGAGGCGGGCGCCGCTGCCGACGCCTCATCGACGTGCGCATCCGGCGGCGTCGGCGGCACCATCGTGAGCAGCAGCACGAGCGCTCCCCCGCCCACCAGGCCGCCGACGACCAGCACGCTGCGCCGGCGGCCGATCGCATCCCGGACACGACGGCGGAGGCGGCTGGGTCGCTCGAGCTCCACTGCTTCCGCGATCTGCTCGACGAGGTCGTCGGGACCGTGCAGCAGCGCGAACACGCGTCCGAGGCCCGAGCCGAAGCGCGTGCTCGCTCCGCGTGGATCGGCCGACGGCGTCGGAACCTCATCGGCGGGCACCGGCGGGATCACCCGGTTCGGTGCGACGCGCGGAGCTCCACGCGGCGCGAACCCCCGGACCGCCTCGGGAGTCGCCGCGGCGAAGAGACGCCGTTCGACCTCCTCGTCGCACGGCTCGAACGGGCGAACGGCCAGCCGGCCACGGAGGTACCCGGTCACGCCCTTGAGCGCACCGGCGGGTGCCACCGCCGAGCCGACCTCGTCGAGCAGGTCGGCGAGGGCCTCGTGCCCGGCGCGCTGCAGCGCCGAGCGTGCCTCGCCGGGGGCTGGAAGGCGTCGCAGCGCTCCGAGTCCGATCAGCCGGGGCCTCCCGTCCTCGTCGAGGACGACATCGCCCGTGGACAGGCGGTCGTGCACGAAGCCGATGCGCGCCAGCTCGCCGACGGCCACGACGAGTGGCGCGAGGATCGTGACCGCCTCCCCCGGACTGAGTCGTCGCTCGGCCAGCACTCGTGACAACGGGCGGCCGCCCAGCCGCTCGACAACGAGGCAGCACCGGCCGTCTTCGAGGTTCGCCACGTCGATGAGCAAGGGCAGCGTGCCCGTGGCATCCGCCGACATCGCCTCGATCTCGCTCGTGATCACGTCGTCGGACGCCTCGTAGACCCGCAGCACGACGAGCACCGTCGCCATCGGCGCCCGCTCGATGGCGTCGTGCGCCGCAGGTGCGGACCCGGTCGGCGTCCCGGGTTGGGCGGAGTGGTGGGGTGCGGCCGACTCGGCCGCGGCGAGATAGACGTCGGCACGTGCTCCCGACGCGATGCGGCGCACGATCCGGTAGCCGACGAGGCGGCCTTCGAGCGGGCCGGAGCGGTGCGCCGGCTCGGGCCCGGTCGGCACGGAGTCGGGTCGGGGCGTGCGGCTCATACGGGCATCGTGGCCGTCCCTGCGCCGTCGTGCGGACCCGCGCCGCAGGTCACCGGCACCGACCGTCAGCCGGCCGACTGGGGAGGACGAGTCCACCCGGCGCCGGGGGCGGCACGCGGCATCCGCCCACCTAGAATGGACGGCATGCTCGACTTCGTCGTCGCGGGGCTAAGCGCCAACTCCGTGCCGTACATCGAGGGTCTCGACCTTCAGCGCGCCGTCCATCGCGCGGTCGTCAGGGGCGAACGCCCCGACACCGTCATCCTCCTGGAACACCCCTCCGTCTACACCGCCGGGAAGCGCACCGCCCCCGAAGAACGGCCGACCGACGGAACACCCGTCATCGACGTCGATCGAGGCGGGAAGATCACCTGGCACGGCCCCGGCCAGCTGGTGGGGTATCCGATCCTCCACCTCGCCGAGCCGATCGACGTGGTCGGCTACGTGCGTCGCCTCGAGGGCATCCTCATCGACGTGCTCGCAGGACTGGGCGTCGACGGGCGTCGTGTCGAGGGACGCTCGGGTGTGTGGGTCGGTGCGCCCGGCCGCGAGAACAAGATCGCCGCCATCGGCATCCGCGTCGCCGACGGCGTGACGATGCACGGGTTCGCGCTGAACTGCTCGAACTCGCTCGAACCCTACGAGCGGATCGTCGCCTGCGGCATCCGCGACGCCGGCGTGACGACCATCACGCGCGAGCTCGGCCGCCCGGTCGTGCCCGCGGACCTCATCGAACCGATCACGCAGCGATTCCTCGCTGAGGCCGAGGCGGCGGTCGCCGCATGAGCACCGCACCAGACGGGCGCCGGATGCTGCGCCTCGAGGTCCGCAACGCCCAGACGCCGATCGAGCGCAAGCCCGAGTGGATCAAGACGCGCGCCAAGATGGGTCCCGAGTACCGGCAGCTGCAGAGCCTCGTGAAGAGCGAGGAGCTGCACACGGTCTGCCAGGAGGCCGGGTGCCCCAACATCTACGAGTGCTGGGAGGACCGCGAGGCCACCTTCCTGATCGGCGGCTCGCAGTGCACGCGGCGATGCGACTTCTGCCAGATCGACACCGGCAAGCCGGCCGACTACGACGTCGACGAGCCGCGACGCGTCGCCGAGTCGGTGGTGCGGATGCAGCTGCGCTACTCGACCGTCACCGGCGTCGCGCGCGACGACCTGCCCGACGAGGGTGCCTGGCTCTATGCGGAGACCATCCGTGAGATCCACCGCCAGTCCCCCGGCACCGGGGTGGAGATCCTCGTGCCCGACTTCTCGGGCAACCCGGTCCACCTCGCCGAGGTGTTCTCCGCTCGCCCCGAGGTCTTCGCCCACAACGTCGAGACGGTTCCGCGCATCTTCAAGCGGATCCGGCCGGCGTTCCGGTACGAGCGCTCCCTCGACGTGATCACCCAGGGCCGTGACGCCGGCCTCATCACGAAGTCGAACCTCATCCTCGGCATGGGCGAGGAGCGCGCCGAGGTCTCGCAGGCCCTGCAGGACCTGCACGACGCGGGCACCGACATCATCACGATCACGCAGTACCTGCGGCCGAGTCCTCGCCACCTCCCGGTCGACCGCTGGGTGCGCCCCGAGGAGTTCGTGGAGCTGAAGGAGGAGGCCGAGGAGATCGGATTCCTCGGGGTGCTCGCCGGCCCGCTGGTGCGCTCGTCGTATCGCGCGGGGCGCCTCTGGGCGCAGTCCATGCAGGCGAAGGGACGCACCCTCCCGACGGAGCTCGCGCACCTCGCGGACGCATCGCTCGGGTTCGCGCAGGCGGTCGGCTAGACCGCCGGAAATCGGCGTGCACGTCGCCTCCGCCCTCTGAGAACACGGTCGGGGGCGGCGTCCGCCGCCGGTATCCTTGTGACCATGGCACGCACCAAGGACAAGGGCTCCGCTCCGAAGGAGCCGGGTCGCATGAAGCAGATGTGGCAGGTCTTCCAGATGACCCGCCGCTACGACTCGAGCGCGCAGTGGCTCATGCTGCTCGGATTCCTCGTCCCGGTGCTCATCGGCCTCGGACTCGCCCTGTGGCTCGGCGAGGGCAACGGGTTCACGATCGCCCTCTGGATCGTCGCCGGTGTGCTGGCCGGACTCCTCCTCGCCCTCGTCATCCTCGGCCGTCGAGCCGAGCGCGCCGCGTACGCGCAGATCGACGGCCAGCCCGGCGCCGTCGGCGCGGTGCTCCGCAGCGGCCTCCGCGGCGGCTGGGTCGGCAACGAGATGCCGATCGCCGTGAACGGCAAGACGCAGGACGCCGTGTACCGCGCGGTCGGCCGCGGCGGCGTCGCACTCATCAGCGAGGGCCCCGTCACGCGCACCAAGCGCATGCTCGACGAGGAGCAGCGCAAGGTCTCGAGGATCCTGCCCAACGTGCCGGTCACCCTCATCTCGGTCGGCCACGACGACGGTTCCATCGAGCTCTACCGCCTCCCCGCGACCCTGCGCAAGGCGAAGCGCACGCTCACCAAGCCCGAGGTCCTCGCGGTCTCCAACCGCCTGAACTCGCTGCAGACGGCGCTCCCCATTCCCAAGGGCATCGATCCCATGAAGGCGCGGCCGCAGCGCGGCAAGATGCGCTGACCCCCGGGTCGGCAGCACGCGGCATCCGTCGATCGGCGGATGCCGTTCGCCGTCTCAGGGGCGATCGGCGGTCAGGCCCGGATGAGCACGGTGCCGGCCACCTTGTCGTGGAAGCCCCGCTGGTCGGAGTCCCAGACGAGCGCCGGCACGACGAGCACCAGCAGCAGGGTGCGCACGATCGGCCGGCGCGCGCCGACCCAGCCACCGGTGAGCGGCACCACCCGCATGCCGGTGACGCGATGCCCGATGCTCCCGCCGATGGTCGGGATGAACACGACCTGCATCAGCGCGAAGATGACGAGCGTGACCCACGAATGCGTCAGCGAGCTGTACGGTGCGAAGAGCAGCGCGATCAGCAGCGCCAGGCCCCAGTCGATGGCGATCGCACCGAGTCGGCGCCCCACCCGACCGACCGAGCCGCGACCGGTGTCGGGAAGGCCGAGCCGCTCCCCCGGCCACCGACTGGGCTCGAGCTCGCCGAAGGTGCGGGGGTTC
This sequence comes from Agromyces humi, assembly GCF_009720255.1. Classification (GTDB taxonomy): domain Bacteria; phylum Actinomycetota; class Actinomycetes; order Actinomycetales; family Microbacteriaceae; genus Agromyces; species Agromyces humi. The sequence continues at coordinate 5,693 of NZ_WJSP02000048.1, forward strand.
GGGTCAGGCATCCCACGAGTCTACCGACCGGCCATGCGCGTAACATGGCGGAAACATTCGCGTCATGGCAGGGAAACCGCGACTCGATAGCGTCGCTAGCGGCTGTGCACGTCCGTCCGGTCCCACCCCGCCCCTTCTTGGAGATTCCGTCACATGTTCAGTGATTCGTCCGAAGTGCTCACGTTCATCAAGGAGACGGATGTCAAGTTCCTCGACATCCGCTTCACCGACCTCCCGGGCGTGCAGCAGCACTTCAACATCCCGGCGTCGACCGTCGACGAGGAGTTCTTCACGGTCGGCCAGCTCTTCGACGGCTCGTCGATCCGCGGCTTCGCGTCGATCCACGAGTCGGACATGCAGCTGATCCCGGATGTCTCCACGGCCTATGTCGACCCGTTCCGCGCCGAGCGCACGCTCGTGATGATCTTCGACATCTACAACCCGCGCAACGGCGAGATCTACGCGAAGGACCCGCGCCAGGTCGCCAAGAAGGCCGAGAAGTACCTCGCCTCGACGGGCATCGCCGACACCGCCTACTTCGCCCCCGAGGCGGAGTTCTACATCTTCGACGACGTGCGCTACGAGGTGACGCAGAACGCGAGCTTCTACTCGGTCGACTCCGAGGAGGGCGCCTGGAACTCGGGCCGTGTCGAGGAGGGCGGCAACCTCGGCAACAAGACCCCGTACAAGGGCGGCTACTTCCCCGTCTCACCGGTCGACAAGCAGGCCGACCTGCGCGACGACATCTCGCTGAAGCTCATCGACGCGGGCCTCATCCTCGAGCGCGCCCACCACGAGGTCGGCACGGGCGGCCAGGCCGAGATCAACTACCGCTTCGACACGATGGTGCACGCGGCCGACGACATCCTGAAGTTCAAGTACATCGTCAAGAACACCGCCAACGAGTGGGGCAAGACGGCCACGTTCATGCCGAAGCCGCTCTTCGGCGACAACGGATCGGGCATGCACACGCACCAGTCGCTGTGGAGCGACGGCAAGCCGCTGTTCTACGACGAGGCCGGCTACGGCGGCCTCTCCGACCTGGCGCGCTGGTACATCGGCGGCATCCTCCGCCACGCCCCGGCACTGCTCGCGTTCACGAACCCGACCGTGAACTCGTACCACCGCCTCGTGCCCGGCTTCGAGGCCCCGGTCAACCTGGTCTACTCGGCGGGCAACCGCTCGGCGGCCATCCGCATCCCGATCACCGGCACGAACCCGAAGGCCAAGCGCATCGAGTTCCGTGCTCCGGATGCCTCGGGCAACCCCTACCTCGCGTTCGCCGCCCAGCTCATGGCCGGCCTCGACGGCATCAAGAACCGCATCGAGCCGCACGAGCCGGTCGACAAGGACCTCTACGAGCTGCCGCCCGAGGAGGCCAAGACGATCCCCCAGGTGCCGGGTTCGCTCGACGCCGTGCTCGACGCGCTCGAGGCCGACCACGACTTCCTCCTCGAGGGCGGCGTGTTCACCAAGGAGCTCATCGAGACCTGGATCGACTACAAGCGCGAGAAGGAGCTCAAGCCGCTGGCGCAGCGCCCGCACCCCTTCGAGTTCGAGCTGTACTACGGCGTCTGATCTCCCCTGCAGTCCCACGAAGGGCCCGCGTCGCTCCGGCGATGCGGGCCCTTCGGCCGTCCTGGCGACGGCATGCAGCGATGCGCGCTGACGGGTCCGCTCCGCACCGCGTTCGGAGGCGGCTCAGCCCGTGGTGGGCTCGCGGCGCGTCTCCACGCCGTAGAACCCGCGCTCGAACACCGCGCGGGCGCGACGGGTGACCTGGAGGTAGTCGTCCTCGAGCCGGGTGGCCGAGCCCGGCGGGTAGCCCATGATGCGTGCGACGCCCTCGAGCTGCGACCGCTCGACCGGGAGGACGTCGGTCGTGCGGTCGAGCCAGAGGGTCAGCGACGACCGTGCACGCGACGCGAACACCCAGGCCGCACGCAGCGTGCGGGCGTCGGCGGACGGGATGTGGCCGCGCTCCACGGCGGCGGCCAGGGCGTCGAGCGTCGACGGGGTGCGAAGCGAGGGCTCCGCCGCGCCGTGCTCGAGCTGCACGAGCTGCACGAACCACTCCACGTCGGAGAGCGAACCCCGCCCCAGCTTGAGGTGGCGGCGCGGGTCGGCGCCTTGGGGCAGCCGCTCGTTCTCGACGCGGGCCTTGATGCGCTTCACCTCACGGATGTCCTGCTCGGTGAGGTGCTCGGGGTATCGCACCGTGTCGGCGAGCTCCATGAAGTCGTGGAGCAGCGCTTCGTCGCCGGCGACGGGACGCGCGCGCAACAGCGCCTGCGCCTCCCAGGTGAGCGACCACCGGGCGTAATAGGCACGGTAGGCGTCGAGGGAGCGGGCGACGACGCCGTTGCGCCCCTCGGGCCGCAGGTCGGCGTCGAGCTCGAACGGCAGTCGGGCGTCCTCCGTCAGCCGGACGAGGTCGGCGACGATGCGGAGGGCGCGCGCCTGCGCCACCTCGGGCGCGGCATCCGTCGGGCGGAAGACGTACACGATATCGGCGTCGGATCCGATGCCGAGCTCCCGCCCGCCGAACCGTCCCATGCCGACCACGGCGAACTCGATGCCGTCGGGCTCGACGCCCCGGATGGCCGTGATCGTCGCCGAGATGTGGCTCTGCGTGACATCCGACAGCCCGTGGCCGAGCTCTTCGACCGTGCACACGTCGAGGATCGCCGAGAGGGCCAGCCGCAGCACCTCGCGGCGGCGGATGGCACGGAACACCTTCGCGGCGGCCGCGGCGTCCACGTGCCGGCCGAGCACGGCCCGCTTCTCGTCGTCGAGTGCGGCGAGCGAACGGGGCCGCAGCTCGTCGACGTCCTCGAGCCAGGCGACCGCCTCGGGCGTGCGTTCGAGCAGCTCGCCCGCGAAGCGCGACCCCGACAGCACGCGCGTGAGCCGGAGGGCGGCATCGGACGAGTCGCGAAGCAGCCGCAGGTACCAGTGCGTGGTGCCGAGCGTCTCGCTCAGCCGGCGGAAGGCGAGCAGCCCGTAGTCGGGGTCCGCCCCCTCCGCGAACCACGAGATCAGCACCGGCATCAGGTGCCGCTGGATCGTGGCGCGGCGGGAGACGCCGGCCGTGAGCGCGCCGATGTGCGCCAGTGCGCCGCGTGGGTCGCGGAACCCGATCGCCGCGAGCCGGGCCGCGGCCTGCTCGCTGGTGAGCTCCAGCCCACTCGCGGGCAATGCCGCGACGGCCGACAGCAGCGGCCGGTAGAAGAGGCGTTCGTGGAGGCCGCGCACTCGCTGGCGCGTGGACTGCCAGAGCGCTGAGAGGTCGTGGTCGTCACGACCGAGGCCCGACGATCGAGCGAGGGCCCGGAGCTCCGCGGCCCCGCGCGGCATGAGATGCGTCCGCCGCAGGCGCTGCAGCTGCAGCCGGTGCTCGAGGACGCGGAGGATCCGGTAGTCGCGCGAGAACTCCGCCGCCTCCTCCCTGCCCACGTAGCCCCCGTCGGCGAGGGCCGCGAGTGCCGGCAGGGTGCCGGCCTGATGGATGTCGGCGTCCGAGGCCCCGTGCACGAGCTGGAGGAGCTGCACGGTGAACTCGATGTCGCGCAGGCCGCCCGGTCCGAGCTTCAGCTGCACGTCGACCTCGTCGGCCGGGATGTGCTCGGTGACGCGTTCGCGCATGCGCTGGACCGATTCGACGAATCCCTCGCGACCCGAGCTCGACCACACCTTCGGCGCCACGCCGGCGGCGTACCGGGCACCGAGCTCGGCGTCGCCGGCGAGGGGCCGAGCCTTCAGGAGTGCCTGGAACTCCCAGCTCTTCGCCCATCGGTCGTAGTAGTGCAGGTGCGAGTCGAGGGTGCGCACGAGCGCGCCGTCCTTGCCCTCGGGCCGCAGGTTCGGGTCCACCTCCCAGAGCGGGGGCTCGATGCCGGGCTCGGCGATGACTCGCATCGCGACCATGGCGAGGCGCGTGGCGATGTCGAGCGCTCGCGGCGTCGACACCACCTCCTCGTCGGCGGAGTCGGCCACGTAGATCACGTCGACGTCGCTCACGTAGTTCAGCTCCCGCGCGCCGGCCTTGCCCATGCCGATGACGGCGAGCCGGGTGGCGTCCACCTCTGCGGCCGGGTAGGTGCCGGGCGCCGCCGGTGCGCCCTCGGCTCGCGCGATCGCACGCCGGCGGCGATGATCGCCACGTCGAGGGTCGCGCCGGCCAGGTCCGCGAGGCCGGATGCCACGACGTCGACGGCCTCCACCGCGTCGGTTCTGCTGAGATCCCAGACGGCGATGCCCGCGAGCAGCCGTCGGTAGCGCACACGCAGGGCGGATGCCACGGCGTCGAGGTACTGTGCGGGCGGAGCATCGATGTCGTCGAGCGCCGCGAGGAGCGACTCGCGTGCATCGGCGGTGGCCGGCGGGGGCATGGGCACCTGCTGGAGCAGCCCGACCTCGCCCGGATGACGCATCAGGAAGTCACCGAACCCCCGGGAGGCGCCGAGCAGGCGCGCCAGGCGTTCGGCCGAGGCATCCTGCTCGAGCACGACGGCAACTTCGTGCGGCGCGCGCTCCTGCAGGCGTGCCACCGCGACGAGGGCTTCGTCGGGATCACCGGCTTGCGCGAACGCGGTGAGCAGGCGCTCCTCGTCGACGCCCGTCGCGACGGCGAGGGCCTCGAGGCCGGCCGCCGCCGAGTCGAGGTCGTCGAAGCCCGCCCGCGCGAGTCGACCGAGGGTCGGGGCCTGACGTGACATCCGGTCGCTGGTCAGAGGATCTCGAGGTTGCGCTGCAGCTCGAAGGTCGTCACCTGCGAGCGGTAGTCGCGCCACTCCGAGCGCTTGTTCGCGAGCACGTAGTTGAACACCTGCTCGCCGAGCGTCTCGGCGACGAGCTCGGACTCCTCCATGTACTCGATGGCGTGGTCGAGGCTCGCCGGCAGCGGGTGGTACCCGAGGGCCCGGCGCTCGCTGTCGGTGAGGGCCCAGACGTCGTCCTCGGCCTCGGGGGGGAGGTCGTAGCCCTCCTCGATGCCCTTCAGGCCCGCGGCGAGCAGCAGCGAGAACGCGAGGTAGGGGTTGGCGGCCGAGTCGATCGCCCGGTACTCGACGCGCGCGCTCTGCCCCTTGTTGGGCTTGTACAGGGGCACGCGCACGAGCGCGGAGCGGTTGTTGTGGCCCCAGCAGATGAAGCTCGGCGCCTCGTCGCCGCCCCAGAGGCGCTTGTAGGAGTTGACGAACTGGTTGGTGACCGCGGAGATCTCGTTCGCGTGCCGCAGGAGGCCCGCGATGAACTGGCGCCCGATCTTGGAGAGCTGGTACTGCGACCCCGCCTCGTAGAAGGCGTTCGCGTCGCCCTCGAAGAGCGAGAGGTGCGTGTGCATGCCGCTGCCGGGATACTGCGAGAACGGCTTCGGCATGAACGTGGCGTACACGCCCTGCTCGATCGCCACCTCCTTGATCACGGTGCGGAACGTCATGATGTTGTCGGCGGTGGTGAGCGCGTCGGCGTACCGGAGGTCGATCTCGTTCTGTCCCGGGCCCGCCTCGTGGTGACTGAACTCCACCGAGATGCCGAGGTCTTCGAGCATCCGCACGCTGCGTCGCCGGAAGTCGTGGGCGGTGCCGCCCGGGACGTTGTCGAAGTAGCCGGCCGAGTCGACGGGCACGGGCCCCTCCTCGCCGTACTTCGACGAGCGCAGCAGGTAGAACTCGATCTCGGGGTGCGTGTAGAAGGTGAACCCGCTGTCGGCCGCACGCGCGAGCGTGCGCTTGAGCACGTTGCGCGGGTCGGCGACGGCCGGCTCGCCGTCGGGCGTGGTGATGTCGCAGAACATGCGCCCGGTCGGGTCGATGTCGCCGCGCCACGGGAGCGTCTGGAACGTCGTCGGGTCGGGGTAGGCGAGCAGGTCGGACTCGAACGTGCGGCTCAGCCCCTCGATCGCGGACCCGTCGAATCCGATGCCCTCGGTGAACGCCCCCTCCACCTCGGCCGGGGCGATCGCCACCGACTTCAGGGTTCCGACCACGTCGGTGAACCAGAGCCTGACGAACTTGACTCCTCGTTCCTCGATGGTCCGGAGAACGAAGTCGCGCTGCTTATCCATCCACACCCTCTCTCGCACCTCTCAGGGTAGCGGCAGAACGGCCGACGGGGCGCCGGGCGCGGGTGCCCCGTGTGCCAGACTGGCGACATGTCTGAGCAGCCCGTCAACGACACTCCTTCCGACAGCACGGCGAACGTGGAGACGAATCCGTACGGCGGCGGCGCGGCATCCGGCGGCCCGAAGCGGGTGCGCACCCGCCACTTCCAGAACGCGAAGCGCGACGGCATCAAGATCACCGGCCTCACGAGCTACGACATGCTCACCGCCCGCATCTTCGACGAGGCCGGCATCGACTTCCTGCTCGTCGGCGACTCGGCCGGCAACAACGTCTTCGGGTACGAGACCACGCTGCCCGTCAAGGTCGACGACCTCATCCCCCTGACCCGCGCCGTCGCCGGAGCCGTGAAGCGCGCGTTCGTCGTCGCCGACATGCCGTTCGGCTCCTACGAGAACGGGCCGGAGGAGGCGCTGCACACCGCTGTGCGCTTCATGAAGGAGACCGGCGCGCACGCCGTGAAGCTCGAGGGCGGCGAACGCAGCCACAAGCAGATCCGGCGCATCGTCGGGGCGGGCATCCCCGTCATGGCCCACATCGGCTACACCCCGCAGAGCGAGCATGGCCTGGGCGGGCACGTCATCCAGGGCCGCGGCGAGGGCGTCAAGCAGCTCCTCGCCGACGCGAGGGCCGTGCAGGACGCCGGGGCGTTCGCGGTGGTGCTCGAGATGGTGCCCGCCGATGCGGCGCGCCAGGTGACCGAGCTCCTCGACATCCCCACGATCAGCGTGGGCGCGGGACCGCACACCGACGGCCAGCTGCTCGTCTGGACGGACTGGGCAGGGCTCACCATCGGGCGCGTGCCGAAGTTCGTGAAGCAGTACGCCGACCTCTCGGGAATCCTGAGCTCCGCCGCGAAGGCGTGGCGGCAGGACGTGGAGTCGGGCAGCTACCCCAACGCCGAGCACAGCTACGAGTAGCGGCGCCGGTCGCACCCCGGCCGGCGCTCGTTCCCGAGGAGGATCAGCGTTCCTCGGCCTCTTCCTCGGCCCACTTCGCGCTGTTCGCGCGCAGGATCTCGAGCGCCCGCTCGGCCTCGGCGCGGGTCTCGAACGGCCCCACGCGATCGACCGCCGGCGACTGGAAGCCCTGCTCGACCTCGCCCGTGTGCATGTTGTACCAGAACTGGTGCTCGACATCCTCGGCCATAGGCTGATCCTATGCCCAAGGACGCCTCCGGCCACCTGATCCCCGGCCGCCCTTCGCCGATCCGAGCCGTGCCCGAGTCCATCGTCCGGCCCGAGTACGTGGGGCATCGCGCACCCGCTCCCAACGGCGACGGTGACTGGTACACGCCCGACGAGGTGGAGCGGATCCGGGCAGCCGGGCGCATCGCCGCCGGCGCGATCGAGGCTGCGGCGGCGATCATCCGGCCTGGGGTGACGACCGACGAGCTCGACCGCATCGCGCACGACTTCGTCGTCGCCCACGGCGCCTACCCGTCGACGCTCGGCTACCGCGGCTACCCCAAGTCGTCGTGCACGTCGGTGAACGAGGTGATCTGTCACGGCATCCCCGACGACACCGTGCTCGACGACGGCGACCTCGTCAACATCGACGTCACCGCCTACCTCGACGGCTACCACGGCGACCTCAACCACACGTTCCTCGTCGGGCATGCGTCCGAGGAGGCGACGCTGCTCGTCGAGCGCACCCGCGAAGCGCTCGCCCGCGGCATCCGCGCCGTCGCCCCCGGCCGCCAGGTGAACGTGATCGGCCGCGCCATCGAGGCGTACGCGAAGCGCTTCGGCTACGGGGTCGTGCGCGACTACACCGGCCATGGCGTCGGTCGCGCGTTCCACACCGGGCTCATCATCCCGCACTACGACGCCCCCGAGTTCGACACGGTCATGGAACCGGGCATGGTCTTCACGATCGAGCCGATGCTCACGCTCGGCACCACCGACTGGGACCTCTGGGACGACGACTGGACCGTCGTCACCCGGGACCGCGCGCTCACCGCGCAGTTCGAGCACACCCTCGTGGTGACCGAGCGCGGCGCCGAGATCCTGACCCTCCCCTGAGCGTCGCCCGTACGACGCGCGATAGTGTGGCGCCATGGCGACTGACCAGGCGATCGGCATCGACATCGGCGGAACGGGCATCAAGGGGGCGGTCATCGACCTGGCCACGGGTGAGCTCGTCACGCATCGCTTCAAGGTCGGCACACCCGAGGGCGGCAAGCCCGCCGACATCCTGCGTGCGACCGAGGGGCTGCTCACGACCATCGACGAGCGAGTCGGAGGCGCCAAGCTGCCGCTCGGGATCTGCTTCCCCGCCGTCGTGAAGCAGGGCCGAACCCTGTCGGCCGCGAACGTCTCGAAGGAGTGGATCGGGTTGCCGGCCGAGGAGCTCTTCGAGGAGACGCTCGGGCGCGAGATCCACTTCATCAACGACGCGGATGCCGCGGGCCACGCCGAGCTGCGATACGGCGCCGCGGCCGGCGTCGACGGGCTCGTGATCCTCACGACACTCGGTACCGGGATCGGATCCGCACTCATCTACGACGGCGTGCTCGTTCCGAACTCGGAGTTGGGACACCTCGAGATCGACGGCCACGACGCCGAGAGCCGGGCCGCGTACTCGGCGATGGAGCGCGAGTCGATGAGCTGGGAGAAGTGGGCCAAGCGACTGCAGACCTACTACTCGCATGTCGAGTTCATCTTCTCGCCCGACCTGTTCATCGTCGGCGGGGGCGTCTCGAAGCACCATGAGCAGTTCCTGCCGCTGTTGAAGCTCGCCACGCCGATCGTGCCGGCCGTGCACCGGAACAACGCAGGCATTCTGGGCGCCGCGGCACTCGCACTCCACTGACGGGCGAGGTCCGTGGCGCGCTACGGTGAAGTGGACCGGGCCGAGGCCCGACCGCATCGATCACTGGAGCGCGCATGAGCAACAAGACGCCCGAAGAGGAGAAGATCCGCGAGGAGCGGGAACGCCGCGAGCAGCAGCGCGAACGCGAGGAGCGCGAGGAGGACGCCCGCCTCGACGACGAGGACCGGTAGCGCCGCGAAGCGCATCGCCGTCGGCGACCGCGCTGCGATCGCCGTGGAGCGCGCCGCGGTTGCGGCGGCTGCGAGGTGCGAGCGGGCCGGCTGATACGCCGGGTTCTGTTCACCGGGCGCTTGCGCGACACCGGCTGGACGGCCATCTCTCTCGGAGCTGCGTTGCCGCAGCCCTCCAGCGGCCTACCCGGGAACGGGACGGGCAGCCCCATCGTTCCCTGTCTGGCCTTGCTCCGGACGAGGTTTACCGAGCCGACCGCGTCACCGCGGCCGCTGGTGGGCTCTTACCCCACCGTTTCACCCTTACCCCCGGCCGAAGCCGGGGGCGGTCTGCTTTCTGTGGCACTGTCTCGCGGGTTGCCCCGGGTGGGTGTTACCCACCGTCCTGCCCTGCGGAGCCCGGACGTTCCTCGGCACCCGGTTCGCACCGGATGACGCGGCCGTCTTGCCGACCCGCTCGCCTTCTCAGGCTACAGGCCGCGGGCCCTGATCAGAGACCGGACTCCTCGGTGCGGACGAGGATGCGGTCGCACTCGGGGCACTGCACGACCTCGTCGGGAGCCGAACGGCGGACCTTCTCGAGGTCGGATCCCGTGAGCGTGATGGTGCAGCCGTTGCACGTGCGCTGGCTGAGCAGGGCGGCACCCACGCCGCCTCCGCGGGTGCGGCGCTGCTCGTAGAAGGCGAGCAGGTCGGCGGGGATGCTCCCGGCGACGACGGCGCGGTCGCGCTCGGTGGCGTCGCGTTCGGTCGCGAAGCCCGCTGCGGCCTCATCGCGCTGGCCCTCGAGCACGGCCACCTCGGCCGCGATCGACGCGCGTTCGTCGTCGATCCCGGCGACCACGGCCTCGGCGCTCTCGACGCGCTCCATGACGACGAGCTCCTGGTCCTCGAGGTCGGAGAGGCGCTTGGCCAGCGAGGCGAGCTCGGACTCGAGCGCCGCGACATCCTTCGTCGAGGAGGTGTGCTGCAGGCGGTCGCCGTCACGTGCGATGCGCGCCTCCACGACCTGCACGTCCGACTCGAGCCGCTTCAGCTCGGCGCGCGCGTCCTCGAGCCCACCGACCGCCTCGGCGCGCGTGCCGCGAACTGCGGTGTCGCGCTTGGCGAGCTCAGCCAGCGGCCCGGCCTGGGGCAGCGAGCCGAGCCGGTGGGCGAGCTGCTGCAGGCGGGTGTCGAGGGACTGGAGTCGCAGCAGTTCCTGCTGGTCGGCTGGGCTGGCCTTCACGTGGTGCTCCTCGTGGGGGACGGAGTGGAAGTGGTCATCATTGCACGACCTGGAAGTCCCAGGGGTCGGTGCGGAGTTCGCTCACACGCACGTCGAGCTGCGGGTGCGCCTCGCGCAGCTGGGCGGCCGCCGCATCGAGCCAGAGCCATTCGCTGGCCCAGTGGGAGACGTCGAGGAGCGCCGGGCCGCCGGCGAGCAGCGCCTGCTCACGAGCCTCTGATGCGGGGTGGTGACGCAGATCGGCGGTGAGGTACACGTCGGCGCCACGGACGGCGGCGTCGCCGAGCAGCGAGTCGCCGGCGCCGCCGCACAGCGCCACGATCTCGACGCGGTCGTCGAACCCTCCGGCAGCTTCCGCTCAGCCACGGCCGTCGATCGCTGACGGTCGCGCCAGTCGAGCTCGGAGTGGCCTTCGTACCATTCGTGCTGCATCTGGCGCCGGGACTTCCACTCGGTCTCGCCGCCGGTCTCGGCCGTGGCCCTTTTAGGGAGTCGATCCTGG
>NZ_WJSP02000480.1 GCF_009720255.1 Agromyces humi
CGGCGCCGCGACGGCCGGCTCGCGGGACCTGTTCGCCCTCGACGCTGACGCGCTCGGCGACGTCGTGCGCCGCGGGGCGCGCGTCTGAGTTCGTTCTGACCTTCCCCTACCCCGGTGTGCTGTCGCTGCGCGAGCGCGTACTCCGGTGGCGGTAGGTCGCAGCGCGCTGGATGCCGCGGTCGAGGACGGACCCCCAGGTGTTCGTCATCGACACCGACGGCCAGCCCTCGCAGCATCCGCTCGACTCGTCTCTACTCCGCATTCACCTCGTCGAAGGTCAATGGCGTGAGCCCGATCGGACTCAGCCCTTGGTAGAGCCCCCCGGTCACGTCCACGCGGAAGTAGCCCTTCACCCGCGGCACACCGTGCTCGAAGAAGGTCTGCGCGTCGCGATGCTGCGGCTGCGCGATGCGGAGCGAGACTCCGCTGCATCCGTCGTGAACCGAGGGGTTCGGGTTCTGGTTCGCGTCTGAGTTCCCGCAGTCCGTCATCAGGCTGATCTCGCGTATCTCCTGGCTCTGGTTCCCATCGGCGGTGTCGACGCTCTCGACGAGCAGATTCTCGTCAGTCGCGGCACCGGTGATCGAAGGGAACCCCACATCGAGATACACGGCCTCGCCGTCGTGCTGATCGAGGAAGCTCAGGATGGCCCGGGATTCGGCGAGGTGTCCCACCACTCCCTCGAACTCCGCCACTTCGCCCGACTGACCACCGGCGTTCTGCGGCTCGCCGTTCGCGTTGCTGAGCGTGAACCAGAGGGTGACCACGCCGGTGACAATTCCCACCACCCCGGCGATCAGCGTGACAATGCCGAGGGGCCGCTCGAGAAACGGCCGGGCCGATGCCGGATCGTGCTTCCGCCCCTCGCCGGCGGAGTCTGCGTCGTGTTCGAGATCGTCCATGCGCCTGACCCCAGAATCGCTCGACCGAACCTCGTCGCCAGCGACACTCGCACACTGCGCTCAGAACGCGAGGTCGAGGTGGAAGTGGTTCACCAATGGGCCGTGCCAGTTGATGTTCGTGATGTTACCCGCCTGGTTGCGGCTCGTGTTGGCGACCTCGATGATGCGGCGCTGCCCCAGCCGCTCATTCACGGCCCGTGCGACCGAGAAGTCGTCGTAGATCACCCGCCACTCGACGCCGACCGCTGACGCGGCGCGATCGATCGCGAGCGCGAAGGTGATCGCCTGGGCGGCGTCGAAGAAGCCGTCGGCGCGGCCTTGCGGGATGGTGAGATCGAGGGAACGTCCGCGACCGGCGAAGCTGCCGCCGCCGTGGTCGGCGTAGTTGCTGGCCGAGAAGCCCGTGCCGTACGCGTCGATGAGCAGGAGGACGAAGATGGCCGTTTCGGTCGTGACCCCGAGGCTCCTGGGGTTCCAGACCGGTCCCCAGACGCGCTGGCCGTTCGCGTCGCGTTCGTGCACGTTCTCCCAGCCGCGCTCCTCGATGTCGATCGCGGCCTCGCGCACCGCGGCATCCACTCGTCGCTGGCCGCCGAACTTGGCGGTCTCGGCGGCGACGATCGCGGCCGCCTCTGCCGTCGCGTCGAGAGTCGCTTTCGGGTCGCGCGTGCGCCGTCGCAGCGCCGACTCGGCCTGGGCGATCGCCCGGGCGCGTTCGCGGTCGGTGAGCGCACGGTTGGCGGCGGCGAGCCGAGCACGCACGAGGGCGACGGCGTCGAGGTTCGGCAGTGCTGCGGGCGCGAAGTTGCGAAGCTCGCGCACGCCGCGCTGGGTGATCGTGACGAAGTCGAGGTGCTCGCGTCGCTCGAGCATCCAGCCCCAGGCGCCCTCGGTCAGGTGCGACTGGATCTTGTCGATGAAGTGCTGCCGCTCGACGACGAGCTCGGCCTCGAGCTGCGCGCTGCGCTCGGCCGGCGTGAGCGCGCGTCGCCGACCGTTCTCGACGACGCGCCTGTTCGCGATGGCCTGCGCCAGTCGCACGCGCCTGGCGTTGAGCTGGCCAAGCACCGCGGCGTCGAGGCCGGCGAACGGCGTGCTGAAGCTGCTGCGCTTGTACCAGCCCTGCATCGTCTCATCGAAGTCGGTGACGAACGACGCCCGCGTCGCAGCCACGTCGACCGTCTGGCCCTGCGCGGCGCGGCGCGTGCGCCATCCGTCGACGAGCTGGTCGACGTAGGCGGCGACGCCCGCGACACCCCAGAACTCGACCGTCGTGTCGATGCCGTGCACGGGCGCGACCTCGCCAGCGGGCGGCACGGCACCCGCCACGACCACGGGCGTGCCGCGCGTGACCTGGATGTTCGGCCGCGCGGGCGGATACGGCACGTCGGTCGTGTCGACGTCCTGGGGAGCCGCGGTCGGCGCAGCTTGCCCCTGCTGTGGCGGAGCCTGACCCGGCTGCTGCCCGGGCGTCTGCGCTGGCGCCTGCGTCGGTGTCTGGGTGGGCGGTGCTTGCGCGGGTGCCTGTGCGGGCGCCTGGACCGGCGGGGCTTG
>NZ_WJSP02000481.1 GCF_009720255.1 Agromyces humi
TGCCGACGGCACGCGATGCCGACGTAGTCGATCTTCACCGCGTGGCGTGCTCGTGGGGGCACGCTCTCCGCGCTCGGGCCCGAGCCGGTCGTCGCCGGGCAGGTGCTCGCGATCGGCGCGGAGCCCGCGGCATCCGTCCCCATCGTCGACCAGGACGTCGCGTTCCCTCCGCCCGACGGGGCGGTCACGCTCGCGCTGCTGCCCGGTCCGAGAGCGGACTGGTTCACGGATGCCGCGAGGGCGACGCTCTTCGAGTCCGCCTGGCGCCTGTCCGAGCAGGCCGATCGCATCGGCGCGCGGCTGCTCGGACCCGAGCTCCTCCGCCGACGGGCGGGCGAGCTGGCGAGCGAGGCGACGGTGCCCGGGTCGATGCAGGTCGCGGGCGACGGACGGCCGACGATCCTGCTCGCCGACCGGCCGGTGACTGGCGGGTGCCCGGTCATCGCGGTGGTCGCGCCGGCGTCCCTCGATGCGGTGGCCCAGCTGCGGCCCGGCCAGGAGGTTCGCTTCCGCCACGCGTGAGCGGCGACCGCCGTGGCGGCCCTGTCGCCCGCCGTCTCGCGCCGCGTGCCGTCGCGCCCGCACGAACCTCGCAGCGGAAACAACTCTTCACAAACACGGATCCGCGTGGAAGTATCTTCCATACCGACCTTGGAGGATCGACGATGCCCCTCGACGCCACCCAGCACGACGACCCCGCGCGGGCGGGCCTCGCCCGCCGGGACTTCCTCACCCTCGCCGTGGCCGGAGTCGCCGCATCCGCGTTCACCGTCACCGTCGGCACGCTCACGCCGGCGACCGCGTACGCCGACGACAGCGCCGCCGCCGCCGCACTCGCCCCGCGCAAGCGCGAGCTGCGCGCGATGTGGATCTCGTCGGTCGTGAACATCGACTGGCCCAGCCGCACGGGCCTCGCCGCCGACGAGCAGCGCGCCGAGTTCCTGCACTGGCTCGATGTGGCCGAGCAGTTCCACCTCAACGCGGTCTTCGTGCAGGTGCGGCCCACTGCCGACGCGTTCTGGCCGAGCCCGCTCGAGCCGTGGTCGCAGTACCTCACCGGCGTGCAGGGGCAGGATCCGGGCTACGACCCGCTCGCGTTCATCGTCGACGAGGCGCACCGCCGCAACCTCGAGCTGCACGCCTGGTACAACCCCTACCGCGTCTCGATGCAGGCCGACCCGGCGCAGCTCGTGCCCGAGCACCCGGCGCGCGTGCACCCCGAGTGGGTCTGGGCCTACGGCGGCAAGCTCTACTTCGATCCGGGCCTGCCCGAGGTGCAGGAGCACATCCAGCAGGCGATCCTGCACTCGGTCGAGCACTACGACCTCGACGGCGTGCACTTCGACGACTACTTCTACCCCTACCCGGTGGCCGGGCAGGTGATCCCGGATGCCGCGACCTTCGCCGCGCACGGTGCCGGCTTCGCCGACATCGCGGAGTGGCGCCGCCACAACGTCGACACCTTCGTGCACTCGATCTCCGACCGCATCAAGGCGCTGAAGCCGTGGGTGAAGTTCGGCATCAGCCCGTTCGGCATCTGGCGGAACCGCACGACCGACCCGCTCGGCTCGGACACCGGCGGCTCGCAGTCGTACGACCTGCAGTTCGCCGACACCCGCAAGTGGGTGCTCGAGGGCTGGCTCGACTACATCAACCCGCAGGTGTACTGGCAGATCGGCCTCGCCGTCGCCGACTACGCGAAGCTCGTGCCGTGGTGGGCCGGGGTCGCCGCCGCATCCGGCACGCACCTCTACATCGGCGAGGCGCTCTACAAGGTGACGTCGGGCGTGTTCACCGACCCGGCCGAGCTCTCGAACCACCTGACGCTCGATCGGGGGATCGACGATGCCGGCACGCCGGTGCACGGCAACGTGTACTTCTCGGCGAAGCACGTGCCCGCCGACCCGAAGGGTTCGATGTCACGGGTGCTCGCCGACCACTACTCGCACCCCGCGATCGTGCCCGCCATGGAGTGGCTGCCGGCCACCGACGTGCGCGCGCCCGTGCTCACGAGGGCGACCCGCACCGACGCGGGCGTCGAGCTGCAGTGGTCGGATGCCGCGCCGCCGAGCCTGCGGGCCACCTCGTTCGCCGTGTACCGGGTCGAGGGCGGCACCGGGGCCATCGATGTGGAGGACGCCGCCAACCTGCTCGCGACGGTGCGCGCGCAGACGGGAGTCGTGCAGCGCTGGACGGATGCCTCGGCCGCGGAGGGATCGGCGTACCGCTACGTCGTCACCGCCCTCGACCGCGTGTGGAACGAGAGCGCGCCGAGCGTGGTGCGTCGCGCGAGCTGACCGCAGCGCCGGAGCGCCCACGCGCCGACGCTGCCGCGCCGTCGACGGCCCGGTCAGCGACCCGGCTTGGACAGGAAGATCGAGCGCGCGGGCGGCGGCGACGGCACCGCCGTGGCATCCGTCACCACCGGCGCGCCCGCGATGAAGCGGTGCAGCTC
>NZ_WJSP02000482.1 GCF_009720255.1 Agromyces humi
CAGTACGCCCGCCGCGGCCAGCAGGCCGCCGAACATCGCCCACGGGATGCCCGGGAGCACGAACGTCGGCTCCCCCTGCGCGCCGCCGAGCAGCGCCTGGGCACCCGCCCAGCCGTAGCCGAACCCGAGCACCAGGCCGAGCAGCGTCGCCGCGAGGGTCAGTGCTGCGCTCTCCGCGACGATCATGGTGCGCACCTGGCGGCGCTCGAAGCCCAGGGCGCGCAGCAAGCCGAGCTCGCGGGTGCGCTGCATGACGCTGAGCGACAGCGTGTTCACCATGCCGATGGCCGCGATGAGCGCGCTGAACCCGATCAACACGGTGAAGACGGCGACCGTGACGTCGAGCATGTCGTCGATGCCCGCGTAGACCTCCGGCTGCGCGCGCTGCGCCTCCAGGATCATCGCGCGGTACGACTCCATCGTCACGGCGAAGGTCGTGACGAGGGTCACGCCGATGACCAGGCCGATCGTCATGCGAGAACTGCGCTCGGGGTGGCGCACGGCGTTCTCGGCCGCCAGCCGCGCCGACGGGGAGTTGCCGAACGCGCGCCCCACGAGACGCAGCACCGGCGGCAGGACGACGTGCGCGCCCAGCACGATCCCCGTGAACGAGACGATGCCCCCCACCATTCCGACGAGTACGCCGTACGGCTCCGTGAGCCCCCACACGACGCCCACGACGAGCAGCGCGATGCCGACGACGAACAGCACGAGCGCCGCCACGTTGCGTGCGCGACGCCGACCGAGCTCCTCGCGGTCCTGCTCGTGGGAGTCGCCGATCGCCTGGATCGGCCGCACCCGCAGCACACGGCGCGAGCCCACCCACGACGCCAGCCACGTCGTGACGGCCACCGCGGCCGCGGGGAGCGCCACGACCGGGTTCAGGTAGTCGTACGCGGTGGGCGGCATGAGGTCGTTCGCCTCGCCCGCCGCCTGGATCGCGAACGCCGCGCCCGTGCCCAGCACGACGCCCGCCAGTGCGCCGGCCAGTCCGATCAGCAGGCCCTCCCGGGCGATCTGGGCGCGCTGCGCCCGTGCGCTGGAGCCGATGAGTCGGAGCAGCGCGATGAGCCGGGTGCGGCCGGCGACGACCGTCGACACCGTGTTGGCCGTGACGACGGCGCTGACGTAGATCGCGATGACGATGAACGCCGTGGCCACGATGCCGAGCAGGAGCGCCACGGTCGCGCTCTCCCCCGTGACGTCGTCGGCCGCGATGGCGGCGCCGAGCAGCCCCGTCACGTGCAGCAGGACGACGCCGAACGTGCCCGCGAGCGTGGCCACCACGAGGGTCGGCCACTGGTCCCTGAGTCGCGTGCGCATCAGGCCGCGACCTCCATGGCGAGCATGTACGCGGAGATCTCCTCGGCCGACGAGCGGGCGGCATCGCGCACGATGCGCCCATCGGCGAGGAAGAGGATCCGATCGGCGTGGCTCGCGGCCACCGGGTCGTGCGTCACCATCGCGATCGACTGGCCGTACCCGGCGCTCGCCGTGGCGAGGAGGCCCAGCACCTCGCGGCCGGTGCGCGAGTCGAGGTTGCCCGTCGGCTCGTCGGCGAACACCAGGTCGGGTCGCGTCGCGAGGGCGCGGGCGATCGCCACGCGCTGCTGCTGCCCGCCCGAGAGCTCGTGCGGACGGTGCGTGAGGCGCGAGCCGAGGCCGAGGGTCTCGACGAGCTCGTCGATCCACGCCTGCTCGTCGCGGCTCGGCCGGCGCCCGTCGAGCTCGAACGGGAGCATCACGTTGCCGCGCACGTCGAGCGTCGGCACCAGGTTGAACGACTGGAACACGAAGCCGATCCGGCGACGGCGCAGCACGGTGAGCGCCGAGTCCGAGAGCTCGGTGATCTCCGTGTCGCCGAGCCAGGCACGCCCCGAGGTCGGCGAGTCGAGGCCGGCCATGATGTGCATCAATGTCGACTTGCCCGAGCCCGACGGCCCCATGATGGCGGTGAACTCGCCGCGGCGGAGTCCGAGCGAGACGTCGTCGAGCGCCGTGACCGTGCCCGAGCCGTGTCCGTAGCGCTTGCCGAGGCCCGTGACGCGGGCGATGAGACCGAGGTCGGAAGGTTGGATCTGCATGCCTTCGACGCTACGGACCGGGGCGTCGTCGCGGCATCCGGCCACCGGATGGTCCGGGGTCATCCTGCAGGATGACGCGCTCAGTCGGCGAGGTCGTGCTCGTAGCCGAACACCACGAGCTGCACCCGGTCGCGCAGCCCGAGCTTCGCGAGGATCCGGCTGACGTGCGTCTTCACGGTGGCCTCCGAGAGGTACTCGGATGCCGCGATCTCGGAGTTGGAGAGACCCCGGGCGGCGAGGGCGAAGATCTCGCGCTCCCGCGGGGTGAGCTCCGACCACGCGGCGGGCGCCGGGCGGCGACCGTTGCCCCGGCCCACGTGGGCGAACAGCTCGCGCGTCGCG
>NZ_WJSP02000483.1 GCF_009720255.1 Agromyces humi
CGGGCCGATCGCCGCGCAGCTCGCCTGCCAGCCGATCCTGGTGCTGCTCGACCCGGCGATCGCCGTCTACGGCGTGCCCGCCAACCTGCTCGCGGCGCCGGCGGCGCCCGTCGCCACGGTCATCGGCCTGCTCGGATGCCTCGTCCTGCCCGTCCTGCCCTCCGTCGGCGCGGCGTTCCTGCAGGTCGCGTGGGTCCCGGCCTCGTGGATCGCCCTCGTCGCGCGCGGCACGGCTGGACTTCCCGGCGGACGGCTTCCGTGGCTACCGGACGCACCGGGGGCAGCCCTGCTCGTCGCCTGCACGGCCCTCGCCCTCGTCGTCGCGTTCGCGCCGCCGTCGAGGCCCCGACTGCGCGCGGCCGGCGCCGCACTGCTCGCGATCGGGTTGGCGGTGCCGATCGGGGTGTCCTTCGGCGCGGCCGTCGTGTCGGCTGCGACACGGCCGGCCCGATGGGACGTCGCCGCGTGCGACGTCGGACAGGGCGATGCGGTGCTCATCCGCTCCGAGGGCGCGACGGCCCTCATCGACACCGGGCCCGATCCGGCTCCGTTGACGCGCTGCTTGACCCTCCTCGGCGTCGACCGCATCGACCTGCTCGTACTGACGCACTGGGACGCCGACCACGTCGGGGGAGCGGCCGCGGTCGCCGGACGCGTCGGCACCGTCATCCACGGCCCGCTCGACGGCGATCGCAGCGACCGTGTGCTCGGGCCGCTCCTGCGGGGCGGGGCCGGGTCCGCCGAAGTCGTCGCCGGCCATCGCGGTATGCTCGGCGACGCCCGGTGGCGGGTGCTGTGGCCGCTGCCACGAGCCGCGCCCGGCAACGACGCGAGTGTCGTCGTCGAGGTCGATGCGCCCGCCTTCCGCGGTGTCTTCCTGGGCGACCTCGGCGAGGGAGCGCAGGATCGGCTCCTTCGGGCGGCCGACCCGGGCGTGGTCGACCTCGTCAAGGTGGCCCATCACGGGTCCGCCGACCAGAGCGCCTCGTTGTACGAACGGCTGCACGCGACCATCGGCGTCATCGGGGTCGGCCTCGACAACGGCTACGGGCATCCGACCGAGCGTCTGCTCGGGATGCTCGACGATGAGGGCACCGCCGTGGTGCGCACCGACCGTTCGGGCACCCTCACGATCGCCGCCGAGGAGGGCGGCTTCGAGGTGTGGGCGGAGCGTCGCGACGTCGGACCCGGCCCGTAGACTTGCACGGAACGGGGAGGTGCGGTGGCAGCGCGATCAGGTGCGGCGCGAGCAGGTGCGACGCGAACGAAGGCAGCCGCGATCCCGCAGCTCTCGTGGAATGAGATCCGCCCGGCTCCCATCGTGCTCGTCACCGGGGCCGAGACCGTCCTCGCCGAGCGCGCGAGCGCGATGCTCCGCGACTTCCTCCGCTCCGAGGACCCCGCGCTCGAGGTGAGCGATCTCGAGGCCGACGGCTATCGGCGCGGTGAACTGCTCACCCTCGCCAGCCCATCGCTGTTCGGTGAGCCGCGGCTCATCCGCGTCTCGGCCGTCGAGCGGGCGAGCGACGACTTCCTCATCGATGCGCTCGAGTACCTCGAGCAGACCGCCGAGGGCACCACGCTGCTGCTGCGTCACGCGGGCGGTCAGCGCGGCAAGAAGCTCCTCGATGCCGTCCGCGCCGGATCGGGCGCGGGAGTCGAGATCGTCTGCGCGGAGCTCAAGCGGGAATCCGAGAAGCAGGACTTCGCGGCGGCCGAGTTCCGCGCCGCCGGTCGCAAGATCGATGCCCGCGCCCTGCGCGCCCTCGTCGCGGCATTCGCCGACGACCTGGCCGAGCTGTCCGCCGCCTGCAGGCAGCTCATCGCCGACGCACCGGGTGAGATCACCGAGGCCGTCGTAGGGCGCTACTACGGCGGGCGCGTCGAGACGAACGCGTTCGCGGTCGCCGATGCGGCGATCGCCGGGCGGCACGGCGAAGCGCTCGTCGCGCTCCGGCACGCACTCGACAGCGGCGCCGACCCGGTACCCATGGTGGCCGCCTTCGCCATGAAGGTGCGCACCATGGCGAAGGTGTCGGGCGTCAGGGGCGGTGGCCCGCAGGTGGCGTCGTCGCTCGGGCTCGCGCCCTGGCAGGTCGACCGCGCCCGCCGAGACCTCGCCGGATGGACCGACGAGGGACTCCAGCGCGCGATCGAGTCGCTGGCCGCGACCGATGTGCATCTTCACCATGCCGACGCCGGAGAGCATCAAGCAAGTCGCCAAGCGCATCGTCGAGACCCGCAAGGCGGGCAATGACGTGTCGCCTCCGCCCCCTGCAGCCCGCGCATGCCACACCCGGAAGACAGGCTCAATCGACCAGGAACTGGAGATGACCGCCGTGAGGTTCTACGACCGCGCCGGCCGCCAGGTCACCCAGCAGGAGGGCAGATCTGTTCGGCGCTGACC
>NZ_WJSP02000484.1 GCF_009720255.1 Agromyces humi
GACGTCGCGGTGGTGCGGGGCGACGTGCGGATCGCGGCGCGGTTCGAGGTGCGCCCGGGGCATCCGCTCGCGCTGATCGGGCCGAACGGCGCGGGCAAGTCGAGCATCCTGGCGGCGATCGCGGGCCTCGTTCCGCTGCGGTCGGGGCGGATCGCGATCGGCGCTCGCGCCGTCGACGGTGTGCCGCCCGAGCGCCGGCGCATCGGGGTGGTGTTCCAGGACTACGTGCTCTTCCCCCATCTCACGGTGCACGACAACGTCGCGTTCGCGACGCGGATGCGCGGCGCTCGAGCTGCCGCGCGGGCGGCGGCCGAGCCGTGGCTGGAGCGCTACGGGCTCACACCGCTGGCGGGGCGATACCCCGCTGAGCTCTCGGGCGGGCAGGCCCAGCGCGTCGCCCTCGCGCGTGCACTCGCCGCCGAGCCCGAGGTGCTCCTGCTCGACGAGCCGATGTCGGCGCTCGACGTGGAGGTGCGCGCCGAGATGCGGTCCGAGCTCGCCACCCATGTGCGCGACTTCGGCGGTGCGACCGTGCTCGTCACCCACAGTCCGGCGGATGCCGCGGCGCTCGCCGACCAGGTCATGGTGCTGGAGTCGGGACGCGTGACGCAGCAGGGCACGCTCGACGAGTTGCGGGCCGCGCCGGCGACGCCGTACGTGCGGCGGATGCTCGCGGCATCCGCGGACTGACCAGGTCAGGGCACGCGTGATGTCGGTCACACGGCAGGGACCGCGCCGGCAGCGCTGGCTTCGCCTCGACGTGCGGCCCACGGCGGCTCGGGATCGTCGGAGGGTGAAGATGGAGGCCCGACGCTCAGTGACGCCGAGTTCCGTTGCAGCGCAGACGGCTCGAGCGCGTCGGGCGGCAGGAACCGCCGATCGGGCGACGACACGTGAGCGCGACCAGCTGGCGAGGTCCATCGGATGTCGCCGCCAGGCATCTGGGACATGCGCCATCCGCTGTGGTGCTTGAGTCGGTGGTGCTTGCGGCAGAGGTGCGCGAGGTTGTCGTGGCGGGTGGCGCCGCCCGCCGCCCAGTCGCGGGTGTGGTCGACATCGCAGCCTGCGGCTCGACGGGAGCAACCGGGGAATCGGCACGCTCCGTCGCGGACGCGCAGGTAGCCCGCGAGGTCTGCCGGCACCCGGTAACGGGTGCGGCCATATGAGAGGTAGGCGCCGGTTTCGGGGTGCGTGAGGATGCGGTGGAAGGACGGCGCGTGCGCCGCCAGGCGACGCGCCGTCTCGGCGGGGATGGGCCCGTGCCCGTCGAGCTCGGCAGGCTCATCGCTGAGCCCGAGCAGCGTGAGCACCGGCACGGTGACGTAGACCCGTGGCCGGACCACGCCCAGCGGTGACGCCTCGGTACGCGTGGTGCCCGTGGTGCCCATCGCGCCCGTGGTGCCGATCGCAGCCCCTACGGCGCGGCCGAGCAGGAGATCACCTGCCGTGTCGACCAGGCGTTGCCGACGGTTGCGGGCATCGTCACCCTGGTCGGGCACGGCATCGACGAGCGCATCGAGATGAGCCATGATCGCCACCCCACGCTCTGCTTCGAGGTGCATGCTGAGCCAGGACATGCCATCGTCGGCAGGCTCGAGCACGACGCGGCGCTCGTCTCGGGCGCGCTCGTGCCGCGCGTCGGAGGGCTCGGGATGCATGCGCTCGCGAAGCCGACGAATGCGCCGGCGAAACGCCGATGGCGTTTCGGGAGCGGTGCTGGTCAGCGCGGCGGTCTCGAAGGCGCCGACATGAGCCGCAGGCAGGCCGCTTGCGACGTCGATGAGAGATCGCACCTGCGGGACGCAGATCGTGCCGGCCGAGAGCGCGTCGAGCGTTGCGGCGAAGGCGCCGCACAGGTGGCGGGCATCTGCGATCAACCTGCCGGCGGTCGCCTCGTGGACGACGAGCGCCGTCGCCAGCTCGGCCACGAACGACCGCGTCGCGAACTCGCGATCGGCGAACGACGAGGAATCCGTCACGCCCTCGACCTCGGCGGCGAGCCGGCGGGCGACCTCGATGCGCCGGAGCTGTTCGGCCTTGGCGGCGCGCACGGCCCGCTCGAGTTCGACGATGAGGTCGAGCTCGGCATGCAATCGAGCTCGTGCGTCGAGGCCGAGCGAGGGGTTCATGGGAACAGTCAAGCACCGACCACTGACATCCGATCGCCGTCGAAACCGCAGGTCAGAGCCATTTTCCCTGTGGATATCCCGACTCCGTCATCGGCTGGGGAGGACGAGTCGCGTGACCCCGATCACCGGGGCGTCTCGAACCGCGTCTCCACCGGATCCGCCGCCGTGAACCTGGCCGGCGCGGTCAACGTCGACGACATCCACACCTACGCCTGGATCGGCGCGAACGCCAAGGTCAACTGCGACGCCGGCTGCACCGACGTGGCCGTCGGCTCGAA
>NZ_WJSP02000485.1 GCF_009720255.1 Agromyces humi
CATCCGGAACCGCCATGGCCGCCGCGAGCGCCTCGTCGGTCCACTCGGTGCGCCGGTTCTGGGTGCGGTTCGGGGCGGGCGTGCGGCCGTCGTCGGCCTCGAGTGCGGCGAGCGAGCGGAGGTAGCGGTCCTGCTCGCGCTGGAACAGCCCGCGGTCGCTCGCGAGCTCGAACACGGCGGACATGAAGTTGTCCTGGCTCGCGTTCTCCTCGAGACGGCGGATCAGGTACGCGATCGCCACGTCGAACTCGCTCGGGTTCACGACGGGCGTGTAGAGGAGGAGGTTGCCGACGTCGCGGCGCACCGCCTCGGCCTGGCCGGTGGCCATGCCGAGGAGCATCTCGAACTCGACGCGCGACTCGACCCCGCGCTCCCGGGCGGTGAGCCAGGCGTGCGCCACGTCGAAGAGGTTGTGGCCGGCGATGCCGAGCTTCACCGCGTCGGTGCGCTCGGGCGTCATCGACCAGTGCAGCACGCGCTTGTAGTTGGTGTCGGAGTCCTGCTTGGTGGCGTAGGTGGCGACGGGCCAGTCGTGGATCGCCGCGTCGACGTGCTCCATGGCGAGGTTGGCGCCCTTCACCACGCGCACCTTGATCGGCGCGCCGCCCGCCTGGCGGCGAGCGGTGGCCCATGCGGTGAGCTCCTGCATGGCGCCGAGCGCGTCGGGCAGGTAGGTCTGCAGCACGATGCCGGCCTCGAGGCCGCGCAGCTGCGGCTGGTCGAGCAGGGTCGTGAACACCGCGATGGTGAGGTCGAGGTCGCGGTACTCCTCCATGTCGAGGTTGATGAACTTCGGCCGGCCCTTCGCCTCGCCCTTCGCGGCGAGCTCGTAGAGCGGGGTGAGCTTGGCGACGACCTTGGCGACGGCCTCGTCGAACGACCACATCGAGAGCTGGCTGACGACGCTCGACACCTTGATCGACACGTAGTCGACGTCGTCGCGCGCGAGGAACTCGTAGGTGCCGCGCAGGCGCCGGTCGGCCTCGTCCTCGCCGAGCACCGCCTCGCCGAGCAGGTTGAGGTTCAGGCGGTTGCCCGATTCGCGCAGCTTCGCGATGGCCGGGCCGAGCTTGGCCGGCGTCGCGTCGAGCACGAGGTGGCCGACCATGGCGCGCAGCACGCGGCGGGCGATGGGGATGACGAGCCATGGGAAGGCGGGCGCGACGAAGCCGCCGAGTCGTACAGCGCCCCGGAGGTACCAGGGCAGGAACTTCGGCGTGAGCTTCGCGACGTGCTCGAGGTTGCGGCCGGCGACGCCCAGGTCTTCGGGGCGCATGACGCCGTCGACGAAGCCCACGGTGAAGGCGAGGCCGTTGGGGTCCTTCAGCACGCCGGCGAGCCGCTCGGCGGCGGGATCGGCGGGGTGGTCGGCGCTCTCGGCGAGCCAGCGGCGCACGAGGGCGACGACGTGGTCGGTGCTCGGTGTCAGATCCGTGGCGGCGTTCGACATGGTCACGAGGCTAGTGTCCTTTGCTTCGGGCGCGCCGGGCGGGTGCGCGCGCCTGTCGGGTTCAGTATGCGTCGCGGCATCCGTTCAGTACAGCGAATGAATCTGACGCATACTATTCGGTAAAGCCGAATGATCCATGACCGAGACGGAGGCCCTGGCATGCTCGACGTTCGACGGCTGCGCCTGCTCGTGGAGCTCAGCCAGCGCGGCACCCTCGCCGCCGTGGCCGACGCCCTCTCGTACAGCCCGTCATCGGTCTCGCAGCAGCTCAGCCAGCTCGAGAAGGAGGCCGGCGTGCCGCTGCTCGAGCAGGTCGGGCGGCGCGTGCAGCTGACGCCCCAGGCACAGCTGCTCGTCGGCCACGCGCGGGCCGTGCTCGATCGGCTCGAGGAGGCCGAGGCGGATGTCGCGCGCTCGCTCACCGCGGTCGGCGGCACCGTTCGCATCGCCGTGTTCCAGTCGGCCGCGCACGCCATGGTGCCGCAGGCCCTCACCCTGCTCCGCACCGAGCATCCCGCCCTGCGCGTGGAGGTCACCGAGCGCGAGCCCGACGCCGGCCTGTTCGAGGTCTCGGCGCGCGACTTCGACCTGGTCATCGCCGAGCAGTACCCCGGGCACACCCGGGCGCACCGCGACGACCTCGACCGCGTGCACCTCGCGTCCGACGCGATCCGGCTCGCGCTGCCGCCCCACCCGTCCTCCGCTCGCGGACGCACCTCCAGGACGCGCACGCCGGAAACGAGTGCGTCGATCCCGGCCGACACGTCCAGCAGATCGGCGGATGCCCCGGGCACGGCGCTCGACGCGGCGGCCGGCCTGCCGTGGGGGCCAGCTTCCTCTTCATGAAGGTCGCGCTCGAGGGGGTCTCGTTCGGGCAGGTCGCGTGGTCGCGCACCCTGCTCGGGGCGCTGGCGCTCGGCACGATCGTGCTCGTCACGCGGCCGCGCGTG
>NZ_WJSP02000486.1 GCF_009720255.1 Agromyces humi
CCCCGCGCTCGCATCCGCCCGCGTCGCGCTCATCGCAGGTCGAGCTCCCCGAGCTGGTCGACGAGCGACGACACGGCGCCCACGTTGCGCACGCCCGCCTCGGTCGCCGGGAAGTCGACCACGAGGTAGCGCCCCTGCTGCACTGCGGGCAGCGCGGCCGTCGCCGGGTTCGACTCGAGGTGGGCGATCTTCTGCTCGGCGGTGTTCCACGCGGCGTCCACGAGCACGATCACGTCGGGGTCGGCGGCGACGATCGCCTCCCAGCCCATCGCCGTCCAGGTGTCCTCGACGTCGGCGGCGACGTTCTCCAGGCCGGCCGCGTCCATGATCATCTGCGGTGCGCCGATGCCCGCGCCCACATAGGGGGTGTCGTCTCCCGAGCTGTACCAGAGCGCCGTGAGACCCGCGTCGCTCGGCTCGATCGCGTCGAGCTCTGACCGCTGCGACGCCACGAGGTCGGCCGCGGCATCCGGAACGCCGAAGATCGCGCCCGCCTCCTCGAACTCGGCGAAGACCTCGTCGAAGGTGAGCGGGTTCGGCATGTAGCCCTCGCCCTTGCACGCGGCGGGGGCGACGTAGCTCGCGACGCCGAGCTTGGCGAGCGTCTCGCGGTCGCCGGCGCCCTCGGCCGAGAGGTTCGACTCCCATCCGGCGAACACGAGGTCGGGCTCGGCCGCGAGCGTCACCTCCTGCGAGGGCACCTTGTCGGAGAGCAGCTCGATGCCGGATGCCGCGTCGGCGAACTCGTCGGGGACGGGGCCGTCGGTGAAGGCGGCGCCGACGATGCGGTCCTCGAGTCCGAGCGCGAGCAGCAGCTCGAGCGTGGACGACTTGATGGTGACCACGCGCTCGGGCGCGGCCTCGAACGTGACCTCGGTGCCGCAGTTGTCGATGGTGAGCGGGTAGCCGGATGCCGCGGCATCCGTCGCGCCATCGTCGGGGCTTCCCGGCGAGGCGGTCGAGCCGCTCGCGCAGCCGGAGAGGAGGAGCGCGGCGAGGGGTAGGGCGACGATGGCGACGGGAGTGCGGGCGGGCATGGGGCCTCCGGGACGGTGTGCAAGTGACATTCCGACGAGGTCGGGGACTCGCGGCCCAATCCCGGGCCACACGCACCGATCAGATCCAGATCGGCGGTCGTCTCCATCGTAGACCCGCGGCCGGCTGTGGTGGCGGCCGTGGGCGGGCGGCTCACCGCTAGACGAGACCGAGCATCACCGAGGCGGCGACCGCGAGCACGACGCCGGTGCCCTGCACGGCGTTGATCCGTTCGCGGAGCACGATCCACGCCAGCAGCACGGTGGCGACCGGATACAGGTTCACGAGCACGGCGACGACCGCGACGCTGCCCTCGTGCAGCGCGAGCATGAGCAGCACGTTGGCCCCGCCGATCAGCAGGCCCGCGACGCCCGCGAGCAGGCGGGCGCGCCGTCGAGGATCGGCCGAACGCGCCGCGCCGAGCCGGGCCGCGCCCGGCGCCGGGACCTGATCGAGGTGCGGCGACGACGAGCGCGCCGGCCCTGCGGCCGCACGCATCGACGCGGGCGCATCGTCGACCGGATACGCGTCGACCGGATGCGCGTCGACCGGATGCGCGTCGACGGGATGCGCGTCGAGCACCGCCATTACGCGCCGCATCGCCGGGACGCCCCGCGCCAGGCCGAGGAGCACGAGGAGCAGCACCAGGCCCGACGTCGTGTCGAGGAACACGGCCACCATGCCGGCATCGGCGGGCGCCAGGTCGAGGGCCACCGTGGCGAAGCCGAACGCCAAGCCGGAGATCGCGGCGAACAGCAGGGTGCGGGGTTTCGCGCCACGGGTGTCGACGCGGCGCTCGAGGCCGATGAGCACCGACCCGAGGATGGCGACGACGATGGCGACCCACGCGATCGGCTCGAGTTCGTCGCCGAGCACGAGGGCCACCGCGACGGGCACCGCGGAGCTGAGCAGCGCGATGAGCGGCGTCATCAGCGAGATCGGTCCGGCGGCGAGCGCCGCGGTGAAGGTGAGGAAGCCGACGGCGGCCAGGAGCCCCGCCGTCACGCCGCTCGCGATCGCGGCCGGCGACCACACGCCGCCGACCGTCAGCACCACGATCACCAGCACGACGGTGGCGACGGCGTAGTTGATGGTCGTCGCGACGAGCACCGCGATGCGGCGTGCCGCGACGCCGGAGAAGAAGTCCGCGACCCCGTAGAGCAGCCCGGCACCGAGCGCGAGCACGACGATCAGCAGCACCGCGCCAGTCTGACGCGCGCCGGTGACATCCGCTACGACCGCGACGGCGAGCTCGCGCGAGATCGCACCTTTGCCGGTCCACCCGTCGACGAAGACGGCGTCGGCGGCGTTGTGGTGGGCGGCGATGTAGCTGAGGGCGTTCGAATCGATGCCTTTGCCGCGG
>NZ_WJSP02000487.1 GCF_009720255.1 Agromyces humi
TACGGCGGTGCGGTGTACTTCGCCGAGGAGACGAAGAACGCGAAGCGCGCGATCGCCCGCGCCGTGCTGTGGAGTGCGATCATCACCGTCATCGCCGAGCTCGTGCCGCTCACCGCGGTGCTGCTCGACGAGCACCGCGAGCCCGCCGAACGTCAGGTAAATCTCGATGACGCCGGTGAGCGCGCGGATGAACGCGTGGCGCAACCCGATCGCGCCCCCGTCGTCGCGCACGACGCGGAGGCCGAGCGCCAGCTTGCCGAGGGAGCGCCCGCGGGTGGCGGTCTCGACCGCGGTGGGGAGCACGACGATGCACACGACGATCGTGGCGATGAGGACCGCCCGGAACGCGGCCTCGTCGAGGGAGAGGCCGGCGAGGGCGAGCAGCACCAGGAGGATGAGGACCACCGAGAGGAGCACGTCGATCGCCGCCCCGCCCGCCCGGATGAGGGCGCTCGCGGGCCGTACGTCGAGGGCGACCGCCTCCCCGGTGACGAGGGCCTCGTCGTCGAACCGGGCCGCCCGGCTGCGGGTGTCGGTCGCGGGGGCCATGGGTAGTATTCAAGCAGATGGACCTCGACGCGCTCGCCTCCGCCCGCCACGACGACTGGGAGCGGCTCGACGTGCTCTCGCGATCGTCGCGGCTCGACGGTCGAGGCGCCGACGAGCTGATCGAGCGGTACCAGCACGCGGCATCCGACCTCTCGCTGGTGCAGACGACCGCCGGCTCCACGGCGCTCGGCGACCGCCTCTCGGTGAGCCTGGCGCGAGCGCGGCTCCGGTTCACCGGCACACCTGAGAACCCCCTCCGCCAGTTCACCCGGTTCGCGACCCTCAGTCTTCCCGCCGCCCTGTACCGGCTGCGCTGGATCACGCTCGCCGTCGCGGTGGTCACGGTCGTGGTCGCCGCCCTGTACGCCTGGTGGATCGGCGGCGACCCACGGGTGCTCGCGACGATCGGCACCGAGGCCGAGCTGCGGCAGCTCGCAGAGGAGGGATTCGTCTCCTACTACTCCGAGAACCCCGCCGCGTCCTTCGCGGGCTCCGTCTGGACGAACAACGCCTGGATCGCAGCGCAGTGCGTCGCCTTCGGCATCCTCGGCGTGTGGGTGCCGTGGGTCATCCTGCAGAACGCGCAGAACCTGGGCATCACGGCCGCCGTGATGTTCGCCTACGACGAGGCCGACACCTTCTTCCTCTACATCGCGCCGCACGGGCTGCTGGAGCTGACCTGCGTCTTCGTCGCCGCGGCGGCCGGCCTCCGGATCTTCTGGGCATGGGTGGCGCCCGGACCGCGGCCACGCGGCGTGGCGCTCGCCGAGGATGCGCGGTCGTTGTTCACCGTCGCGATCGGCCTGGTGTTCTTCCTCTTCGTGTCGGGGCTCATCGAGGGCTTCGTGACCCCGGCGCCGTGGCCGTGGCCCGTGAAGATCGGCATCGGCGTGCTCGCCCTCGCAGGGTTCCTCGCCTACATGCTCGTGCTGGGTGGTCGCGCCCGGCGGGCGGGGGAGACCGGCGACCTCGTCGAGTTCGACGCGGGCGCGAGCCGCATCGTGGCGGGCTGACCGGCGTTCAGAGCCGGCCGGCGGCCTTCAGCTCGAGGTAGGCGTCGGCGAGGGCCGGCGGCAGCTCCTGCGGGGGTGCGGCCACGGTGATCGCGCCGAGTCGTCGCATCGCGGCCGCGACACGGTCGGCGTCGAGACGTGCCCGCTCCGCTGCGGCGGCGGCGTAGACCTCGTCCAGCGATCCCCGCTCGCGTGCGGAGGCCACGATCGTCGGGTCGGCCACGGACGCGACGATCACGGTGTGGCGTGCGGTGAGCTGGGGCAGCACGGTGAGCAGCCCACGCGAGTTGCCCGGGGCATCCGCCGCCGTGAGCAGGACGACGAGTGCGCGCCGGCTCGTGACCTGCCGCACCTGGCCGGGTACGGATGCCCAGTCGGCCTCGATCAGCTCCGCCTCGATGCCGGCCATGGCGTCGACCATCCGGGCGAGGAGCGCCGGTCCGCTCGCGCCCTGCACGCGGCCCCGCACCCGCCGGTCCCAGGCGAGGAAGTCGACGCGGTCGCCGGCGTGCGACGCCAGTGCCGCCAGCAGCAACGACGCCTCCCATGCGGTGTCGAGGCGCGGCTCGTCGGCGATGCGGGCGGCCGCCGTGCGCGAGGTGTCGGCCACGATCACGATCCGCCGGTCCTGGATCCACCGTGACCATGAAGTTCGTCGTGATCGGCCGCTCGCTGCGGCGACACGACGCTACGCCCATCGTGTTCACCGACGGCTCGCTCGTCGGTGCCACGCTCGACCGCAACGGCCTGCGTCCGGGCCGGTACAT
This sequence comes from Agromyces humi, assembly GCF_009720255.1. Taxonomy (GTDB): domain Bacteria; phylum Actinomycetota; class Actinomycetes; order Actinomycetales; family Microbacteriaceae; genus Agromyces; species Agromyces humi. Next base: position 2,330 of record NZ_WJSP02000487.1, read on the forward strand.
CGTGACCGACGACGGCCTGGTGGTGCTCGCGAGCGAGATCGGCGTGCTCGACAT
>NZ_WJSP02000488.1 GCF_009720255.1 Agromyces humi
GGCCTCGCCGCGCGCATCGTCGAGCAGGTGCCCGCCGACCTCGACGTCGGCGTCGCCTACCTCGTGCAGGCCGAGGCCGCACGCGGCTTCGAGGTGCCGGAGGCGAAGCTCGCCCTCATCGCCGAATCCGAGTTCTACGGCCGCGCCGCCGGCTACGACGCCCGCCAGAACACGAAGCTCGCCACCCGGCGTCGCAACGTCGTGGATCCGCTGCAGCTCAAGGCCGGCGACTACGTCGTGCACCAGACGCACGGCATCGGCCGGTTCGTCGAGATGGTGCAGCGCGAGGTGGCCACGGGCAGCCGGCCGACCGGCCCGAGCCGCACGGCGGGCATCCAGCAGCAGCCCACGGCCGTGCGCGAGTACCTCGTGCTCGAGTACGCGCCGTCGAAGCGCGGTCAGGCCGGCGATCGCCTCTTCGTCCCCACCGACCAGCTCGACCTGCTCAGCCGCTACGTGGGCGGCGAGGCACCGGCCCTCTCGAAGATGGGCGGCAGCGACTGGGCACAGGCGAAGGGGCGTGCCCGCAAGGCCGTGCGCGAGATCGCCGTCGAGCTCGTGAAGCTCTACTCGGCGCGCATGGCCGCGAAGGGGCACGCCTTCGGTCCCGACACGCCCTGGCAGCACGAGCTCGAGGAGGCGTTCCCCTTCGCCGAGACGCCCGACCAGCTGCAGACCATCGACGAGGTCAAGGCCGACATGGAGCGGCCGATCCCGATGGACCGGCTCCTCGCCGGCGACGTCGGGTTCGGCAAGACCGAGGTGGCCGTGCGCGCCGCGTTCAAGGCCATCCAGGACGGCAAGCAGGTCGCGATGCTGGTGCCGACGACCCTGCTCGTGAAGCAGCACCTCGAGACCTTCAACGAGCGCTTCGCCGGATTCCCCGTGCACGTACGCGCCCTGTCGCGGTTCCAGACCGACAAGGAGGTGCGCGAGACGGTCACCGGCCTCGCCGACGGCACCATCGACATGGTCATCGGCACGCACCGCATCCTCACCGAGCAGGTGAAGTTCAAGGACGTGGGGCTCCTCATCATCGACGAGGAGCAGCGCTTCGGCGTCGAGCACAAGGACCAGCTCAAGAAGCTCAAGACCAACGTCGACATCCTCGCCATGAGCGCCACGCCGATCCCGCGCACGCTCGAGATGGCCGTCACCGGCATCCGCGAGATGTCGACGCTCGCGACACCGCCCGAAGACCGGCATCCGATCCTCACGTTCGTCGGCCCGTACTCCGAGCAGCAGGTCGCCGCCGCGATCCGCCGCGAGATGCTGCGCGAGGGCCAGGTGTTCTTCGTGCACAACCGGGTCTCGTCGATCAACCGGATCGCCGCGCAGCTCTCCGAGCTCGTGCCCGAGGCGCGCATCGCGGTCGCCCACGGCCAGCTCAACGAGCACGTGCTCGAGCAGATCGTGGTCGACTTCTGGGAGCGCAAGTTCGACGTGCTCGTCTCGACGACCATCATCGAGACCGGCCTCGACATCTCCAACGCCAACACGATCATCATCGACCGCGCCGACAAGTACGGCCTCTCCCAGCTGCACCAGCTGCGCGGACGGGTGGGCCGAGGCCGCGAGCGCGCGTACGCGTACTTCCTCTGGGACGCGCAGAAGCCGCTCTCCGAGACGGCCCACGACCGCCTGTCGACGATCGCCGCCAACAACGAGCTCGGCGGCGGCATGCAGATCGCGTTGAAGGACCTCGAGATCCGCGGCGCCGGTAACCTCCTCGGCGCCGAGCAGGCCGGGCACATCGCCGGTGTGGGCTTCGATCTCTACCTGCGCATGATCGGCGAGGCGGTGTCGGCCTTCCGCGGCGACGTCGCCGAGGGCCAGACCGAGCTGCGCCTCGAGCTGCCGGTCGACGCGCACATCCCCGAGGACTACGTCGACTCCGAGCGGCTGCGTCTCGAGATCTACCAGAAGCTGTCCGCAGCGAGCGGACCGGCGGCCAAGGAGGGCCAGATCGACGCGGTGGTCGACGAGCTCGTCGACCGCTACGGCACCCCGCCCGACGCGGTGACGCACCTCGTCGCGATCTCCCGGCTCCGCCGTCAGGCGCAGCTCGCCGGGCTCTCCGACGTCATCGCCACGGGCTCCAAGCTGCGCATCGCGCCCGCGAACATCCCCGACTCCCGGCGGGTGCGTCTCGAGCGGCTGTACCCGGGCGCGAAGCAGTTCGCGCAGAACGACGTCATCCTCGTGCCGTTCCCGACGCCGGGGGGCGAGTTGCCCGGCGACGCCGACCTCATCGAGTGGGTGTCGCGGCTCGTCACCGCGATCTTCCCGGTCCCGGATGCCGCGGCCCCGACGCCCGAGGCATCCGCCACCGCCTGAAGGCCGCCGCGCTCTCAGTGCGCGAAGGCGCCGCCGCCGCCCGC
>NZ_WJSP02000489.1 GCF_009720255.1 Agromyces humi
GTCGCCTGGGAGATCGGACCGGTCGCGGTCGTCGCCGTCGTGGTGGGCGCGGTGCTCGGCGCCGTGCTGCCGTTCGTGGTGCTGCAGGGCGTCGACCTGCGCGCCTTCACGGGCGGCGACGTCCAGCCGACGGTGGTGTACGACCCGTGGCTCATCACGGCCGTGCTCGCCGGTTCGGTGCTCGTCACCGTCGTGGCCGCCGCCGCGGCATCCGGTATCGGCGGTCGCGTGAACGCGGCGCGCGCGATGCGCAAGGAGGAGGAATGATGTTCCCCATGGCCGACCAGCTCGCCGAGCCGCACATCCTGTGCACCGACCTCGTGCGCATCTTCACCGCCGACGGCGTCGAGGTGCAGGCACTGCAGGGGCTCAACCTGCGCGTCGGCGCCGGCGAGATGGTCGCCGTCGTCGGCGCGTCGGGGTCGGGCAAGTCGACGCTGCTCACGATCCTCTCCGGCCTCGACACCGCCACGGCCGGTGTCGCCCGGGTCGCCGGCCACGACCTGCTGTCGATGCGGTCGCGCGAGCGGGTGGCGTACCAGCGCCGCACCGTCGGATTCGTGTGGCAGCAGACCTCGCGGAACCTGCTTCCCTACCTCACGGCCGGTGAGAACGTCGCGCTCGCCATGAACGTCGCCCGCACCCAGCGGGGCGCAGCCCGCGCCCGGCGCGTCGACGAGCTCCTGGAGTTGACGGGCGTCGGCGAGGCGCGCGACCGTCGCCCCGCCGAACTGTCCGGTGGCCAGCAGCAGCGCGTGGCCATCGCCGTCGCCCTCGCGAATGCCCCGCTCGTGCTGCTCGCCGACGAGCCGACCGGCGAGCTCGACGAGGCCACCTCGGCCGCCGTGCTCGAGGCGATGCGCGGCGTGAACGAGGAGCTGGGCGTGACCACCCTCATCGTCACCCATGACCCGACCGTGTCCGACCACGTGCGGCGCACCGTGCAGATCCGAGACGGCCGCACGTCGACCGAGGTGCTGCGTTCCACCCACGTCGACGAGCACGGCGCCGAGCAGCACGTCGCCGAGGAGTTCGCGGTGCTCGACCGGGTGGGCCGGCTCCAGCTCCCCCACGACTTCGTGCAGCGCCTCGAGCTGCGCGAGCGGGTGCGCCTCGCCCTGGAGCCCGACCACGTCGGGGTCTGGCCGGGCCACGAGGGGGCGGATGCCGCGCCCCGACGGGTGGGCGAGGAGCCCATGGCATCCGGCGACCCCGACGCGACGCCGCCCGCGAGATCCGGGCGGCACGCGGCATCCGCCCCGCCCGCTTCATCCGACCAGGAGGAGGACGCATGACGACGCTTCGCGCCGAGTCGGTGACCCGCGTGTTCGAGACCCGCGGCGAGGCGGTGCACGCCGTGCAGGACGTGTCGCTCGAGGTGCGCCCGGGTGAGCTCCTCGTGGTGACCGGCCCCTCGGGAGCGGGCAAGACGACGCTCCTGAACCTGCTGGGCGGGCTCGACCGGCCGACGAGCGGGCGGGTGCTCCTCGGCGACGACGAGCTGTCCGCCCTCGGCGAGGACGCCCTCGCGGCCGTGCGCCGCGATCGGCTGGGCTACGTGTTCCAGTCGTTCGGGCTCATCCCGGTGCTGTCGGCCGCCGAGAACGTCGAGGTGCCCCTACGGCTGCAGCGGATGCCGGCCGCCGAACGGAACGCGAGGGTGGCGGAATCGCTCGAGCTCGTCGGGCTCGCGGGCCACGCGGCACAGCGACCCTACGAGCTCTCGGGCGGCCAGCAGCAGCGCGTCGCGATCGTGCGGGCCATCGCGACGTCGCCGCAGTTGCTGCTCCTCGACGAGGTCACGAGCGCCCTCGATCCCGAACTCGTCGGCGAGGTGCTCGCGCTCGTGCGCTCGCTCGCCGAGTCGGGCACGACGATCGTGATGGCGACGCACGAGATGGCCTTCGCACGCGACGTCGCCGACCGGGTGGTGTTCCTCGACGGCGGGCTCATCATCGAGGACCGCCCGGCTCGGGAGTTCTTCGCCGCACCGCGCGAGGATCGCACCCGGGAGTTCCTCGCCCGGTTCCTGCCCGACGCCTGACCCCGGTCAGCCCGTGAGGAGCGGGGGTGCGCATGCCGCCAGGGGGTTGTGCGCGACGCCTCTCAGGTCATCGTCGTGCGCATCCGGGGCGACGCCACCTTCGCCATGAAGAACGCGATCGGCGCCGACGATCATGACGACCGCGATGACGAGCGCGGCTCCCCCGCGCGAGGCGGTCGTCGATCTCGTGCTGCATCGTGAACGGTCCGGGCGACGTCGCAGAACGAGACCCCGTGCTCCTCGCAGAGCGCGAGCAGCTGGTCGGCGTTGTCGTAGGGCAGCGGATGCCGCAGCGCCTCGGACTCCTCGGGCGCGTCGCCGTCGCGCCGGATG
>NZ_WJSP02000049.1 GCF_009720255.1 Agromyces humi
TCGCTGACGGTCGCGCCAGTCGAGCTCGGAGTGGCCTTCGTACCATTCGTGCTGCATCTGGCGCCGGGACTTCCACTCGGTCTCGCCGCCGGTCTCGGCCGTGGCCCTTTTAGGGAGTCGATCCTGGTATCCGATGCGGTACAGGTAGTCGTCGACCTGGTCAGGATCTTCAAGCGAGGCGCGGTAGGACTTGACCGCCGTGTACAGCGGGAACCAGCCTCCGACCATCGCGACGAGAGCCAGGAAGCCGACGAAGTCGTCACCGAACCCCGACGGATCGGACTTCCAGAAGGTCAGGGAGAGCATGAGAAGGCCGCCCCACGCTCCGAGCCATGCGAGCACAGCCAGCCCGGCCATGAGGCCAACACGCCATTCAGTGCCCTGTAACCTTCTCCGAAGCCGGTGGTACTCGGCTGCTTCGCCCTTCGTCATGAGGCGCACGTCGATCTCGTCGGTCATCGGTCCCTTGTCTTCTCGAGGGCTGCTGGCACAGCCGAGGTTGGTAGTTCAAACATCTGCGCCGAGCAGGTCGGCGACTGCATTCGCCACGGCGTCTGCTGACCCGTCCGGCCCTGTGACGTCGACCGGTGGGGCGGTCAGCACGTCGAACGGTTCGAGCCGGCCTGGTGGGAGTTCGAGGAGTTCGTAGACCCGGGCCCACCACCGGTGGCCGCAGCGGTAGGCGATCAGTTCACCCGTCACGGATGCGGCACGGATCCCGTCATGGCGTTCGGGGTGCCGGTGGCAGGGGAGGCGGCCTTCGGCTGGGAACGCGAACACCCCCGGGTATTGGCTGAGCTCGTCGATGACACGGGGGACGAGCCTGCTGTCCAGAGAGGAGACGACGCCATCCACAGGCGTGAGCCTATCGGCGGGCACCGCCCGGCGGAGATCAGGTTCCGGCGACGCCGTACAGGGTGTGGTCGACCGTGATGTCGAGGCCTGCAGCGCGGAGCTTTCCGACCTCCTCGTCGACGTTAGCGATCACCTGGTCGCGGACCTCCGCCCTGAACGTCCCGTAGAACGCGGGCTGTCCGAAATCCTCGTCGAGGACGTACTCCTGGTACTGACCGGTCGACTTCTGGATCGTGACGTTCAGCGTCACTCCCGGGCCGACGCGGGCACACAGGTACCAGCGTTCGACGACCCGGTCCGTGAACCCGAGCTCACGCATCCGAGCGTCGTCGAGGATCGGTGTCTCCCCGTCCCACCGGTCGGTCATCGGCCGGATCCCGGTCGAAACAGCGCGGCTCGCGACCGCGCGAAGGTCGCGAACGGCGGGGGAGTTCGCGATCGCGTGCGCGCGGTGCTGCACCCCGGGAACCCACTCCGGCTCCTCGACGATGTGGTTGCCGTCACGGAGGAGCGTTTCGAGCTCATCATCGGTCATCACCGGCGCGGGTGCAGGCGCGGTGGTGTTCAGGAACCACTCCGCTGCACGGCCCGAAGCGCCGGGGAGCCGGCCGGTCTGGGAGTGCCATGCGATCGCGACGATCGCCACGACCACGAGCGCAGCGACAAATGCGAGGACAACGACGAACAGCATGAGGGACCTGCCTTTCAACGGGTCCCACATGCGCGGAAGTTCGCCGCATGCCTCCCGAGTGGCCGCGGGACGAACCGCGACAGGCCCACAGCCACTCGAACGGAAGCTCCTGCCTTGCGCAACGTCATCATCATCGGATCCGGCCCCGCCGGGTACACCGCCGCCATCTACGCCGCCCGCGCACAGCTCGAGCCCCTGATCGTCGCCTCAGCCGAAGAGACCGGCGGTGACCTGATGAAGACCACCGAGGTGGAGAACTTCCCCGGCTTCGACGTCGGCGTCCAAGGCCCCGACCTGATGAAGGCGATGCAGATCCAGGCGGAACGGTTCGGCGCTGAGATGCGCTACGACGAAGCGGTCAAGCTCGAACTCGACGGAGACGTGAAGCGGGTCCACCTCGGCGAAGGGTACGTCGAGGAAGCGAAGGCCGTGATCATCGCCACCGGCGCCGCCTACCGGAAGCTCGGGATCCCCGGCGAAGACCGCCTCTCCGGCCACGGTGTGTCCTGGTGCGCCACCTGCGACGGGTTCTTCTTCCGCGGGAAGACCGTCGCCGTGGTCGGCGGCGGCGACTCCGCGATGGAAGAGGCGACGTTCATGACGAAGTTCGCCGACAAGGTGTACGTCATCCACCGCTCCAAGACCCTGAACGCATCCAAGGTGATGCAGCAGCGCGCGTTCGAAGACCCGAAGATCGAGTTCCTCTGGGAAAAGCAGGTCACCGAGGCGCACGGCGAGAACAAGCTCACCAGCGTCACCCTCACCGACAGCCTCGACGGCAGCACCCGGGAGCTCGAACTCGACGGGCTGTTCATCGCCATCGGCAACATCCCCCGCACCGACCTGGTGAAGGGGCAACTCGACCTCACCGCCGAAGGCACCATCGCCGTCCGCGGCCGTTCCTCGAAGACGAACCTGCCCGGTGTGTTCGCCGCCGGCGACGTCATCGACCCTGACTACCGGCAGGCGATCACCGCCGCCGGGTCCGGCGCGGCCGCCGCGATCGACGCCGAGAGGTGGCTCGCCTCCCAGTGATGGCGCTTCGGAACCGGGCAACGCCACCGCCTGCACCGCCGCAGCCGCGGGAGCAGGGGTCGGGCCGGTTCGCGCGCCGGAAGCAGACGGTCGCGGCGGTGGCATGGCAGGTCGGCGACGACCCCGACCTGACGGAGCTCGACCGGGACCTGCAGGCATGCTCGCTTCATCGTGGGCGGCCGTTGAGCGACGGCGCACGGCTGGCGGTGCTCACCGTGTGGAAGCAGCAGACGCCGGAATCGTGGGTGGCGGCAGCCGACGTGCAACTCGCACCGACCCTCACCCTGATCGGAGCTCTCCTGCACCGCACGAGGTACGACGACCTGACCGGCGCCGAGATCCCCGGCAGACGGGAGATCGCCGAAGCGGTCACGTACGCGGCCGACCACGGTGATTCGGCCTTCCCCGCGCATGTGGTTCGTGGAAAGGAACTCACATGACCGAAGCACTGCTCGAGAAGGAAGAGGTGGTCGTCACCGACGACGGTGACCACGACCGCTTCGCCCACTTCTTCGAGAAGGAGGACATCGTCCTCGCGAACACCGAGGGCGTCAAGATCAAGGCCCTCTGCGGCAAGTGGGACGTCCCGCTCCGCGACCCGATGAAGTACCCGATCTGCCCCACCTGCACCGAACGCCACAAGGAGCTGAAAAAGTAATGACCGACCGCCAGTCCGACTACATCCTCACGAACGACGTGCCCGCGTTCCTCGCCGCGAACGGCGTCCAGATCGCCGCCAAGCCGAAGATCAGCCCCCTGAAGGCGCTCGGTTTCGGCCTCGCCGTCATCCTCGCCGCCACGATCGGCGGGATCGCGCAGACAGAGTCCGCGTACGCCGCCGAGCTCGAGGCGCGCGACACCGCGATCGCGGAGAACGCCGGCCAGGTCGGCATCGGCGCTGCCGGCTTCGACGTCCTCGGCGCCACCCAGGACGCCGCAGCGGACATCGCCGCCACGTCGATCCTCGGCGCGGACGCCCTCCTCGCCGACGCCGCCGACGAGCTGCCCGCCGACCAGCTCAGCGCAGTGCAGAGCATCCGCGACAACGTCAACCGCCTCACCACCTTCGGTGAGAGCGCAGCCATCCTCGGCGCAGCAACCGACACCCTCGACGAGGCGAAGGCGACCCTCGCCGGCACCCTCACCGCCGCCCGTGAGGCCGCAGCCGCTGAGGCAGCACGGATCGCCGCTGAGGCCGAGGCTGCCCGCGTCGCCGCCGAGCAGGCCGCAGCAGCGGCTGCCGCTGAAGAGGCGGATGAGTGGGAGTCCGACTGGTCCGACGACTCCGACTGGTCGGACGACTCCACCAGCGGAGACAGCGGCCAGTCCGCCGCTGCAGAGCCGGCCCCCGCCGCCGACCCATACCCGGGCCTCGGCCCGGCACCTGAGGGTTGCGGCCCCTGCCTCGGCAAGGTCATGTACCCGATCTACCACAACGGCGCTTGGCGCTGGGGCTGCAAGGCCTGACCTGCATCTCATGAAGGGCCGTCCCGGAAGGGGCGGCCCTTCGCCGTCCGCGCCAATGGGGGATTGACCCGCCCGTTTCAGCGCGAGGACAATCCGAGTAGGCCGAAGCGGCAGCGGCTGAGGGGAGCCGGGTTTCGGCGGCTTGGGGAAGCCGAGATGAGCACAGCAATTGAGTCCGCCTATTTTCCCGGGAAGTACTTGGCGCTTCTTCCCCAGGGTGAGCCGTACCCAATGCCGAAAGTCCCACCCCACGGCTGGGGTCGAGCCGAGGTTAGCCAGTCGGTCAGATGGTTTGAGAAACTCCGGATGACACGTGAAGGCGACGGGACCGTGACGTTTACCTCAGAAATGGTATCGGATCGACGATTCTACCTTCGCGCTGATGGTCGCGGCGTCACCCGGACTACCGCCACCGGGGGCGGCGTGCTCAACGTTCAGGCGTTCGCCGGACCGTGGGAGCGGTTCCGCATCCAGAACCAACCGGACGGAACAGTCGCGATTGCCTCAGCAGCGTTTCCGAACGTGTTCATACGGATGCAGTACGGGGACAACACCGGAATCGCCAACCTTCAGTACCGGGTAGGTGGATGGGAGAAGTTTCGGTTGGTTGACGTGCCTGATGTTCCCCAGGAAAACAAGATGGTGCACGTACCCAACCTTCTCCCGCTCACACCCGGACAGGCGAAGAGCGCGATACAGAGCAGTGGCCTCACCTACAAAGAGACCGTCTTGGCTGGACCGGCCCTTAATCGAGTCGTGTCGCAGAATCCGCGCCCGGAAATGCTCGTAGGTCGACCGTCCGTCGTCGAAGTGACGGTGACCAGGTCAACACTCCCGTACTGACTTCCGGGGACCGACCCTACACCGCCGCAGAAGCCTCACGGCCGCCCGCGCCACCCGTTCGGCCGCACACTCAAGACACCATGACCACGACCACCAACCCAAACAACGGCCACGACGGATGGAAGCACCAGGCACGCCGCACCGACGGTGAGTTCGGCGAGAAACTCCACACCCCCGCCGAGCCCGGCGTCCTCTCCGATCCGACGTTCCGGTTCGCCGCCGACCCGAAGCCGCTGCTCGCGCAGAACTCGCTGCAGATCGCCCAGGGACTCCTCGGCGCATCCGAGGTCACCGTCGACGGGGACACCGCCCAGGTGTCCTGGAACCAGGTCGACTTCATGGCGATGGCGGCCGAAGCCAACGGCGCCGACATCGAAGGGTCCGAGCAGAAGGTGCTCCGCTGGCTGTTCGACAACCGCGACACCGTCGAGAAGTTCCTCGCCGCGAAGAACATCACGCTCACCGGTGACGAATGGGACGAGCAGACCCTCACCGTGAAGGTCGACATCTCCGGCGCCGCCGACGACCTCAGCGAGGACGGCTCACCCGGCCAGCGGGTGGTGCTCGACGACAACGTCGACTACGCCCACAACGCCCTCGGCGGCGACGGGACCTTCGCCGCCGACCTCGTCGAGCACGTCCGTGAGAGCGGCATCGGCTGGGACGGCATCTACTCCACCCCGGCGTGGGAGGAGCGGTACCGGCCGATCGTCGACAAGAACGGTGAGTACGTCCGGTACGACGACGTCACCGACATCCCGGCCGGCACGCCAGAGAACCAGATCTGGGGCATCCGCCACGACGACGGGTTCGACGGCGACGAGGACGACCCCGGCTACGACGAGTACGAGCCGGAATGGTCCATCGAACCCGGATACGTCCGCGTGAACAACGCCGGTTACTTCGTCACCGCCGAGCCGTGGGGCGCCGACGCGCCCGACGTCCGCTATTAGCCAGGCGCTGAGGCGCCCGCCGCACACACAAAGGGAATGACCACCCCTTCGAACGGCGGGCGCCTTAGCCCCGAAGATCTCGCCGCGCTCGAAGCCCGACGAGGCAACCTCGGACGGTTCGGCGAGGCTCACCACAGCGACCCGGAGATCACCCTCCCCGCGCACACCAACTCCACCCCGGAACACATCCCCGCAGGCGTCGGCTGGTTCGACGACGACGGGCTTCTCCACCGCGAGGACGGCCCTGCACTCGAAGCGAACACCGGCACGGCGTCCTGGTACGAGCACGGCACCCTCCGTCGGAAGGAGACCCACGACGGGACCACCGTTCTCTTCGACGACGACGGGCTCCCGCACGCCGACGACGGACCCGCGATTGTCTTCGAGGACGGGGAAGCGCAGTTCCTCTTCCACGGCGAGCTGGTCAGCATCCTGCAGCCGGACGGGACGCCCCTGTCCCTGTTCGACGTCCAAGCCGCGTTCGAACGCCTCGCCGCCGCACGAGACGCCGGCCGAGACGTCTTCGTCCCCGCCGTCCGTATCGAACTGAACGACCTCATCCACGACCGGTACCCGGACGCCGCCAGGCTCCGGCTCCGCTGGGTTGCCGGCGCCACACCGGCAGGGTCCTGGTGGGAGCCGGCAGCGCTCGAACGCCGAGACGGGCAGGTCATCGACACGGCAGGAGCTGGTGACGCGTTCCGCGCGACCGTCGCCGACCTCGTGACCATGCTCGAGCGTGATGACGTCCCAGAAGCGGTCCTCGACCTCGACCGGGCCCTCACCCGCGCATGACACCGGCGTGAACACGCTCACCGACACCGACACAGGCCTCGCGCTCATCACCACGGAGACCGGGTCGAAGTACCTCATCGACCTCGACGCGCGCACCGTCCGCCGGAACCCGTCGTCGCTGATCGACGGGCTCGCCGGTGACAAGAAGGACCTGCCGCTGCTCGCAATCACCAACTGCACCATCGGTGAGCCGCTGCAGCTGTCGATCGGCCCCGCCGACCGTGCGATCACCCGCCGCACCACCAGGGTCGTGTCCATCGTCCCTGCGCCCTGACCCCGGCGCCGCATACGTACGCTTCATGAGCAACCCCCATCAGCCTCGAGGGAACACCGTCACCACCGCTGACGGGCAGACCACAACCAACCAGGGAGCGTACGCGGCGCACATCAACACCCCAGCGGACACCACGATCCCGGCCGGTCGCGGACCCTGCGACAGCTGCGGGGAACCCGCCGACACCGACCTCGACGGCGTCCCCTACTGCGACGACTGCCGCGGCGGGATGTGCGACCGATGCGGCAGCGACCTCTCCGACAACGAAGGCTACGACGGGCTCTGCGGCAACTGCGCCGACGACGCCGCCTGCGACCGCTGCGGCGACGTCAACCGCGCGGAAGGTTCCGACTACTGCAGCGACTGCGAACGCCGGTTCGACGACCTCCCCGCCGGAGACACCATCACCGCCTCCCACGCCAACGACGACTTCGACGCCTCCGTCCTCCACGTCGACGGGTACGAGATTACCGGCACCGACGACCCCGACGCCGTCGACGGCGTCACCGTCACCGCCTACCGGTGGGAGGACTTCCACCACCTCGACGGGAAGATCACCGGCACCCTCGACCAGAACACCGACAAGATCGCCGCCGCGATCGCCGAGATCGCACCCGGCTGGACGTTCGAAGCCGACGAAGGCGAATGGGAGAACCGACGGCTCATGGCCCCCGTCCCACCGCACGAGGACTACTGGTCACACGACCTCGACGGATTCGTCTCCTGGATGCGCGAACACCCATTCACCGAGACCGCCGCCGGGACATTCGACGACGGGTTCTGGGACCGGGTTGCCGAGCTGGTCAACGCGCAACCCTGAACCCTCCGCGACACGCCGACACACCGAATTGGGGTGTGCAACGGCATTGAGGGCTCCGGACTGCGTTTCGACGCATGCCGCGGCTGCCTGAGCGCGCCCTGGCGCACACCCTGCAGCAGATCGCAGGCCGAAGCCGGAACCTGACGCCGCCGGGGCGCCGTATCGTTCCGGCATGAGCGGTGAGCGATCAGCCAGGCAGCACGGTCAGCCCATGGTGCGCCGACGCAGGAATGGAACGTTGAAGGCGCTGCCGTGCGGGAAGTGCGGACGGTGGGTGACGGCCCGGTTCTGGGACTTGTCGCTCCGACGCGGCGTCTGCGACGAATGTGCCGGCAAGGGCATGCCTCCAGACCCGGGCAACCGGCCAATGGCTCTGCAATGACACCAGGCGCCTGACGACCACCGCACCATTGCCTTCTCGCCGCATGACTTCCCCATGTGAGCGAGACCCCCGCCAAGCCACGTCCATCCTTCCGTCGCCGCGCCATCATCTGGGGCGCGGCTGGTCTCTGCACCGCCGCGCTGGCCGGTGGCAGCGCGCTCGTCGTGCAGCACATCACCGCCACCCACGACGCCGAAGTCGCCGATGCTGCGAAGCAGCTGAAGCACGCGACCTCGGCGGTGGAAGCCGAGGCGACCCGAGTGAAGGAAGCCGCCGCTGCCGTCCTTCCCAGGCTGGCGGAAGCGGAGCAGAAGCTCGTCGACAGCGAGGGTCGAACCCTCGACGATGCAGCCCGCCAGGCGCTCCGCACCGCCATCGACCAGGCGCGCACGTCCGTCGACGCCGTCGGCGCCGAAGCGGACGCCGCGGTGGACAGCGCGAAGACCGTCAAGGTCGACCACTCGTACTTCGCGCACGCCGACAACCTGCGCGCGGCCGCAAAGCGGGTGACCGGCCAGCAACTCCCGGACCCAGCCAGCCTCGAGCCGGTGGTGACCGCGCTGGACGTTCCGAAGCAACAGGTGGACGCGGCGATCGCTGCGTGGGAGGTGCAGCGTGAACGGGACAGCGCGTACGTCGAGTACGTTCGCACCGCCGGATACCAGGGCGAGATCGATGCGTGCTCGGACAGTGTCGACATCACTGACTGGTACGGCACCCCGACGGTCGCTGAGCACTGGTCCTGCGGCGGGGTGAACTTCCCCCGGGAGACCGGCACCCTCGTGCACTTCACCGGGCAGGTGGAAGGGTTCTACCGCGTCGTCGGGATCCCCGCGTACCTGAACGTCTACACCGACTCACTCGCTGATGTGCCCGGCGGGTACGACCTGCTGTACCAGACCTGCATCGATGGCCAGTCGACGAACATGGCGATGGTCGCGCTCGAGCGGGTGGACTGACTCTGACGGCCGGGCACCTAATCGAAGGGCCCGGCCGTCCGTGTGTGTCAGCTGACGAGCTCCCGCACGCTGAACTCGTCCAGGCGACGCTCGACGATCGCACCGACCGGCAGCCGGTCCGCGACCCAGAGGATCTGGTCGACCGCGTCCCCGGCGAACTCGGCATCCCAGCCGTCGAGGACGAACTTCGCCTCGACGGTCGACTCGAACTGCTCGCGGGTCATCTCGGATTCGATGACCGTCGCCGTGGTCGTGGCTCGGCCCGTCTCGACGCCGGAGAAGCTGCGGCCGCAACCGCACCCCATCTCCGGGTTGCGGAGGTCACGGTCGCAGGTGAACCCGAGGAACACGAGCTCCCCGTCGTTCGTCCAGTAGAAGTCGTTGTCCTTGGCGCCTTGGGTGGCGCGGGTCGCGACGAGGATCTTCATGAGTGGTGTCCCTTCCATTCGGTTCGCCACTCACATGCGCGGAGAAACGGCCGGCTAAGCGGTCAAAACAAGCGCGGCAAGGATCGAGGTGAGCCCGTCCACCGGGCCGCCGGTCACCCCTGCACCCTCGTACACCTCGATGCCGTCACGGCCGCGGGTCGCCTCCACCGCGTGCCGGCCACCATCGACCGTAACGCAGATGAGGTCCTTCGTTTCAACCGCCCGCGGGTGGTCAGGGAGCCGCCCGGCAGCCCACTCGTCAAGCTGGTCGAGCTCCGCCTGGCTGATCCCCGCCAGGCTCAACGTCCATGTCTCCGAGTACAGGACCACGCCGACGACGGCGTGATCGTCAGGCGCATTGTCGGGCACCGGGAGCGGGTGGCCTTGGACGACGGCTGCGGCGATCACGTCCAGCACCAGCGACGGCCGCTGGTTCACCCATACGTCAGCGGGGAAGTCGACAGTGATCGTCGCAAGCTCACCGGACGGAGCCCGGGTCAGCAGTGCGAGGGATGCCGGGAGGTCCCAGCGGTTGAACGCCACATCGGCGGCGATGAGGGCGGCGAGGTGGTCCGAGATCTCCGACATGCCTGGAGGCATGCGGCGGGGATCAGCCGTTCGCCGAGACCCGCTCTTCCCGTGTCTCGTACTTCGACACCCGGTGTGCGAGGGAGATGAACACCTGGTCGGGGATCGGCGCCGGCCGCGGGTTCACGACCGCCTTCTTCGTGGTGGTGATCCCATGCCGTTTCGGGGAGCGGCCGTCGAACTGATCGACGTCGAACTCCCAGAGGCCGCACCCGTGGGGCACCTCCAGCGGACTGATCAGACCGCGGGGCACCGCGTACACGAACCGGTGCGAGTAGAGACGCCACGCGCGCCGCTTCTCGTCTGAATCTCTCTTGAAGTCGGATCGGGTGACCTTGATCTCCACCGCGGTCAACTGCCTCGACGTCACGATCAACGCGTCGATCCGTCGTTGCGGGACGGAGTCGGAGGGGTTCCACCCTTCAGGGATGGACGGCGCCACCTCGGCCGGGTCGATCTTCCCATCCCAGAACCTCGCGGACGGGCCGGTGAGCCGCCACCGGTTGAGGATCGCCTGGTGGAACGGGTCGTCGACGACCACCTCGCGGACGACCGCGTCCTTGTGGTGCTTCCGGCGGACGGCGGTGAGGACCTGCTTGGCGGTGATGAGCTGCGAGGGCATGCCGGGAAGACATGCGGAGGAGCCCGGTGAGCCGCGCACATACGGGGCATGCCTCCGACCGCTCCGACCCGTCGTAAGGACCGGGCGCTGCCCGGCAACGGCGGACAGTTCGCGTCGGCCGAGTCGCTCCGCACTCAACTGGCCGAGATCACCCTGGCCCCGCCGGCCGCCATGCCGCCGCTCGAGGCGGTGCAGGTCATCCCAGCAGCGATCGCCGGCACCCCGTTCGGGTCGCGCGGGTTCACCGTGGAGGTGGACGTCGTGTTCGGCGCCGAATGGACCGGCATTGTCCGGGACCGCGATGGGCGATCAGTCGGCGACTTCACCTACGAGTTCGAAGAGGACGGGAACGTCCACCACGCCAACATCTACCTGGCGCGGCACGCGCAGCAGACCGGGTTCGCCGGTGAGATGCATGAAGCACTGTTCGACCAGTACCGCATGGCCGGGTACACGTCCGTCTCCCTGGTCGCCGTCGAGCACGGGTCGTACGTGTGGGCGCGCGCCGGGTTCGAGTTGAACGACGACATGCCGACCATGGCCGGCGCTGCCCGCCGCGGCATCGCCGCACGGATCCGAGAAATCGGGGAAGGCCGAAACGACAGGGCGCGGGCGCTCCTGCACCACCTCGCCGAGGATGTGAGCCAATCGGGTTCGTCCACCACAGTCCAAGAGCTCGCAGCGCTCACCGTCGACGGAGAACACCTCGGGAAGCGGATCCTCACCGACATCGAGTGGCCGGGACGGCTTGACCTTCGCACCTGCGCGCCGGCGGGCCGCACACCTACAGCAGCATGACCACCATCACAGACGCGCAGGGGAACCTGCATGCCAGCAACGGCCAGTTCGCTGAGAAGACGGCCCGGCCCGCCGACATCATCATCGCCGCAGAGCAGCCGCTGTCCGCCCGATACCGCAACCTGTACGAGGCCCAGGCCTCGGTCGCCGAATCCGCGCTCGCACGCACCCAGGCGCTGCAGCTCGCCGCGTTCAAGATCAACCTCCAGGAGGAGTTCCCGGACGCCGCGAAGGCCGTCATCACCATGGACGACGACTACCCGCGGCTGAAGTACGCGATCGACGCCGACGGGAACCCGATCGAGGACAGCGAGTACTGGGAAGGCGAACAGCTCACCTGGTTCAACGACTACGAGGACCTCCGCCGCCACTGGGGATTCGAGCAGGACCCGACCCAGTACGCGACCTTCACCATCGACCTCGGCGAGCACGGCACCGGCGACAACCTGGTCCTCGAATCGTTCGAGGAGGAGCAAGCGCTGCTCGAACGGTCCAACGAAGCGAACCTCGGCCACGTCATGCCCGGCGTCCTCGAGCTCATCCGCCGGCAGACAGCCGTCGGCACCCTGAAGGACATCACCGCTGAGAAGATCGACGAGCTGTTCGCCACGGAGATCCTCCCCGCGATCAAGCGCGCCGCAGCGGAACTCGGCGTCAAGTACTGAGCCGCCGCATGTCCACCCGGTGATCCCTGCCAAGGCAGGGGAGGGCCGACAGGCCAGCACCGCACGCACCGCGAGGACCTGAACGCGTCTGACGTGAGCCCCGGCCACCGCCGGCACAGCGGCGGACATCCTCGACCACCGGCCGCGCGGCCGCCGACATCATGCTCACACAGGGGCGCCCTGCCAGACCCGGCAGGGCGCCCCTCCACGCTCGCCACCGCGGCCGCTGTGCCGGTACGCTCAGCGCAACAGAACTCGAGGTGGGGGAGCATCGTGGCAACGCTGCACGCGAAGGGCATCAACGGGCAGGTCTCGTTCGACGGGGCGACCGTCGTCATCACCCGTGAAGGGTTCGTGGCAAGGTCCACGCACGGTCGCTCCGAGAAGGCGATCCCGGTGACAGGTATCGGCGCCGTCCAGTTCAAGGAAGCGACGTCCCTCGTGAACGGGCACCTGCAGTTCTCCATCTCGGGTGAGACGTCGAAGAAGAAGATCGGGTTCGGCAAGAACCAGGACATGTCGAAGGATGAGAACGCCATCATCTTCCGCAAGTCCACGAGCGACGACTTCAAGGCGGTCGTCGCGGCGATCCGTTCAGCGCAGGCGGCACCCGCTACCGCTGCCCAGCCGGACGCTACCGAGCAGCTCGCGAAGTTGGCCGAGCTGCACAAGCAGGGAGTCCTCACAGACGACGAGTTCGCCGCGAAGAAGGCCGAACTGCTCGACCGGATCTGACCGGTTAGCCGCGCCAGATCGCAGCGAATCGGGGACTGACCCTCGAATTGGGGCTCGTTGGAGCCCCCCGACCGCGACTGACACCCGTCGACGCCCGCGCATGTGCGGTCCGTGAACCACCATGCCTCATTCCGTCCTGCCCCCAAGCTCTGCGCGATCACCGCGGTCGCAGCGTTCGCCTTGACGATGGGCGCAGCTGCAGAAGCGACAGCGACCCCGACCGTGAACGTGAGCGAAAGCCCCACCTGGACACAAGTCCGGGCCGTGAAGGCCCAACCAGAGGTGAAGGAGCTGCAGGTCAGCGTCCTCGAGCGGACCGTCGCGGAGCTCAGCGCGAAAGCCGAACAGGTCCGCGCCGAAGCGACCGCCGCGACCGCCGCGTTCGTCGACGCCGTCTACGAACTGCCCGACGTATCCGCCCGCGATACGATCACCGCACCGACTGTCGAACCGCTCCAGCCGATCGTCGCGCTCGGCGCCGGCCTGGCCAACCCAGTGCCCGCACCCGCCACCGCGAGCACCGATGACACGACGGACGAGCCGACCCCGGACACTCCCGAGGCGCGCGTCGAGCTCGCGGCCACCACCCAGGCGGCAGTCGAAGGCGAACTCGCCCAGACCGAACTGAAGGTCGCTGAGACCCTCGCCCAGATCCGCTACCTCACCGGTCCGCTCGAGGACGTCGAGCCCTTCCAGGCGTCCGTCGACGCCGTCGCGAAGCGTGTCGCCGCGGAAGCCGAAACCCGCCTGCAGGAGCAGACCGCGAGGAAGCAGGCTGAGGAAACCGCCCGACTCGCCGCGATCGAAGAGGCACGCTGGGCGAATCCCGGCACCGGACGAATCTCAGACGTGTTCGGGCCACGCCCGGTCATCTGCTCGGACGGCGGATGCTCGTCACCGTTCCATGGCGGCACCGACGTCGCCACCGGCTGCGACGCACCGATCTTCGCCGCCCGGCGCGGCACCGTCGTGTACGCCGGGTACGACGGCACCCACGGCAACTTCGTCCTCATCGACCACGGTGACGGCATCCAGACCGGCTACGCGCACATCACCGTTGGCGGGATCTTTGTCGGTGTCGGCCAGTGGGTGGGGACCGGGCAGCACATCGCGAACAGCGGCACCACCGGCGCGTCCGACGGATGCCACCTTCACTTCGAGGTGTACGAGAACGGGAACCAGGTGGATCCGCAGCCGTTCATGTGGGCGCGAGGGTCGAACATCGGCTGACCGGCCGCCGCAGCCGGCTCAGTGACGCTTGTCCTTCACCTTCGACTCGTTCCGCGACCCGGAGTCGCTGTCCCGGAACTTCCCGTCCTTGCCTTGGATCCGCACTTCACCGTCGCCGCGGCCCGTATTCTCGACGATCTGCTTGGCGCGCTTCTCAGCCTGCGCTTGCGTGTCGAAGTGCCCTGACGACCGCCTGCGGTCCTCCTTCACGACGTCCCAACCGCCGCGCTTCTCGTTCGGGACCACGTACCGGTCGTTGTCGTTGCCAGCCATGGTGGGACTCCTTCCGTCGCGGCACACGATACGACCGCGACGGTGCCTCGGCAGCCCCTTGCCAAGGAAGGGTCGTCGCGGCTAGCCGTTGGTGACGCTCATGACCTTCAAGGTGCCATCGTCGGAGACGTCGACGTTGACGTTGACGACGACGTCCTTGTCCATGTCAGTGCTTCTGCCCTCGAGGAATGACGTGTCTGTCGACGACTGGGAGTCCAAGGTGCCACTCGAGAAGAAGTTGTCGGTGATGTGGTAGGTCACCGACAGGTAGGCGCTATGAGGGGTTTCGTTTGCAACTTCGACGCCGACGAACTCCAGCTGAGTGTTGACCGGTTCGGTCTCCTTGAGCCAGCTGTTCCAGCCGATGATGGTCTGAGCTTGGTGAAGGCCAGCGATTCCCCGAAAGTCGACTCCCTCGACGCCGATAGCAGGGAGGATCGCGTCGTCGTACCGGGATGCCAATGCGCTTCCGGCCTCGAAACCGTTGCCTCCCTGGTCAAGCAATTGCTGGTACTCCGCCTCAGTCCCGCCCGCGTTGATGGCCAGCTCGAACGTGTCCACGAGCCGCTGCGCGTAGGCGGTCCAGTCGATCGATCCGTTAGTGGTCACAGACTCGGCCGGGATGGACACCGCCTGGCTGATCTGTTCAGGCGTCATTGCCGCAAGCTCATCGAGGGGAACGAGAAACTCGACCGCAGCACTGGCGGGTGCAGTGGCGGCCGGTGCCGTGGCAGGAGCCGTTGATGCCGCCTGTGACTCGCTGTCCTCTCCACGTGGTGCGGCACAACCGGTGAGGACAACGGCGACCAGGACCAGGAGGCCGAGTGATGAGGTCTTCGCTGCACGCATGATGCGAGTGTAAGTGCGAGCTGCCACAGTGACGTCACCCCCAGAAAGGTGGCCGTGAGGTGGCGAGCAAAGCCCACTTCGCGTGACCTGACCGTCACCCCGCCTTGACGACCGCAAGCTCGTCCCAGTGAGTCGTCGCGCGCCGGGACAGGTTCCCGCGCCGCATCTGCCACACCGGCCCCGACTTCAGACCCGCCAGGCCGAGCCCGACGGCGCGGTCGCCGTGACGGCGGTTCACCCGGTCGATCGCCTCTGCCAGGTTCCGGTGCTCGTACTGGCCGACGAACGGTTCCAGGTACTGGTGGGATTCCTTCGGGCTGATCCCGGTGAGGATCACCCCGGCCCGGTTGTACTTCAACCCCGGTTCGATGTTCGGGCGGAGCGCAGCGATCGCCGCTTTCGTGAGGGTAATCGGGTCGTCCGTCGGGGCGGTCAGCGTGACTGCAACCGACGGTGCTGAGAACGGCCCCGATCCGTACGCGGACGTGGACGCGAACACCTGCAGGTGCTTCGCGACGGAGCGTTGCTTCCGGAGCCGGTACGCCGCCCGTTGCGCGTAGACGGAGATCACCTGCTCCATCTCGTCGACCGTCTCGGTAGGCTTGCCGAGCATCCTGGAGAAGATCAGCTGCTCCTTCGCCTTGTGCTCGACGTCGTCTGGAACGCAGTCGATACCCCGGAGCTCATACACGGTCCGCTGCAGCACGACGCTGAACTTCTTCCGGATGAGCGCCGGGTCCGCGTCTCGGAGATCCCGGATCGTGTGGATGTCCAGCATCGCGAACCGCTTCTTCAACCG
>NZ_WJSP02000490.1 GCF_009720255.1 Agromyces humi
TCGACGTGCCGGGCGTGGTGCGGGTGCTCACCGCCGCCGACGTGCCCGGCGTGAACGACGCGGGCGTCAAGGACGACGAGCCGCTGTTCCCCGCCGAGGCGATGTTCCACGGCCACGCGCTGGCGTGGGTGCTCGCCGAGACGGCCGAGGCGGCCCGGCTGGGCGCGGCCGCCGTCCGGGTGGAGTACGAGACGCTCCCGTCGATCATCACCGTGCCCGAGGCGATCGAGGCCGGCTCCTTCCAAGGCATCCCGCGCACGATCCGCCGCGGCGACCCCGAGTCGGCGCTCGCGACCGCTCCGCACGTCTTCGACGGCGTGATCGAGATCGGCGGCCAGGAGCACTTCTACCTCGAGACGCACGCCTCGCTCGCCCGCATCGACTCCGAGGGGCAGGTGTTCGTCGACTGCAGCACGCAGCATCCGAGTGAGACGCAGGAGATCGTGGCGCACGTGCTCGGCCTGCCGAGCAATCGCGTCACCGTGCAGGCGCTGCGCATGGGCGGCGGCTTCGGCGGCAAGGAGATGCAGCCGCACGGGTTCGCGGCGATCGCGGCGCTCGGCGCGATGCTCACGGGTCGCACGGTGCGGCTGCGGCTGAACCGCACGCAGGACCTCACGATGACCGGCAAGCGGCATCCCTTCCACATCGAATGGAAGGCGGGCTTCGACGACGACGGTCGCATCCTCGCGCTCGCCACGACGCTCACGTCCGACGGCGGCTGGAGCCTCGACCTGTCGGAGCCGGTCATGGGCCGGGCGCTCTGCCACGTCGACAACGCCTACTGGATCCCCGACTTCGTCGCACAGGGGCGCGTCGCGAAGACGAACAAGACGTCGCAGACGGCGTTCCGCGGGTTCGGCGGCCCGCAGGGCATGTTCGTCATCGAGGAGGCGCTCGGACGGGCGGCTCCCGTACTCGGGCTCGACCCGGCCCTCCTCAGGGAACGCAACCTCTACCGGCCGGGGCAGACCACGCCCTACGGGCAGCCCGTCCGGCACGCCGAGCGGCTGCGGGCGATCTGGGAGCAGCTGCACGTGAGCAGCGACTTCGACGCCCGTCGCGCCCGGATCGCGGCCTTCAACGAGGAGCACGACGACGTGAAGCGCGCCCTCGCCATCACGCCAGTGAAGTTCGGCATCTCGTTCACGCTCACCGCCTACAACCAGGCCGGCGCACTCGTGCACGTCTACAAGGACGGCTCGGTGCTCGTGAACCACGGCGGCACCGAGATGGGCCAGGGCCTGCACACGAAGATGCTGCAGGTCGCCGCGACGGCGCTCGGCGTGCCCCTCGAGACGGTGCGGCTCGCGCCGACCCGCACGGACAAGGTGCCGAACACGTCGGCCACCGCCGCGTCATCGGGCGCCGACCTCAACGGCGGTGCCGTCAAGGACGCGTGCGAGCAGATCCGCCACCGGCTCGCCGCGGTCGCCGGGCGCATGCTCGGCGTCGACGCGCGCGACGTGCGGTTCTCGCGGGGCCGGGTGGCCGGGCTCGGCGCATCGGGACCCTGGTTCACCTTCCTCGAGGTCGTGCGGGCCGCCTACGACCAGCGCGTGCAGCTCTGGGCGGCGGGCTTCTACCGCACCGACGGCCTGCACTGGGACACCGAGCGCATGCAGGGCGAGCCGTTCAAGTACTTCGCCTACGGCGCCGCCGCGACCGAGGTGGAGGTCGACGGCTTCACCGGCGCGCACCGGATGCTGCGGGTCGACATCCTGCACGACGTCGGCGACTCGCTCTCGCCGATCATCGACCTCGGCCAGGTCGAGGGCGGGTTCGTGCAGGGGGCCGGATGGCTCACCCTCGAGGAGCTGCGCTGGGACGAGTCGGACGGCCCCGGCCGGGGTCGCCTGCTGACGCAGTCGGCGAGCACGTACAAGCTGCCGAGCTTCTCGGAGATGCCCGACGAGTTCAACGTGCACCTGCTGGAGCAGGCCGCCGAGGAGGGCGTCGTCTACGGGTCGAAGGCGGTGGGCGAGCCGCCGCTCATGCTCGCGTTCAGCGTGCGCGAGGCGGTCCGCGAGGCCGTGGGGGCGTTCGGGCCGTCGGGTCGGAGCGTCGCACTCGGCTCGCCCGCCACGGCCGAGGCGACGTACCGGGCGATCCTGGCGGTGCGAGAACCGGCCGACGACGACACGCCCGCTCCGGCGACGGATGCCGCCGAGATCCGAGGCGGTCGGCCGCTCGTGCCCTCGGACTCGTAGGCGGCCGCGTGGACTGGGTCGACGCCCTGCAGCGACTGCGGGCCGCGCGCACGCCGGCGGTGCTCGTCGCCCAGCGCGAGCAGGAATTCCTCGTTCAACCGATATCGACGCGAGCGTGGCTGCTCGGCGTCGACCTCC
>NZ_WJSP02000491.1 GCF_009720255.1 Agromyces humi
GAGCGGGTCGCACACGTGCGGTGCGGTGACGAAGGCGCTGCCGCCGCCCTGCGTGAACGGCGTGACGGCGTTGTGGCCGAGGAGGGCGATGCGGGCGGGGCCGTCGGGGCCGGGCGGGACCGGCAGCAGCCCGCCCTCGTTGCGGAGCACGACGGTTGACCGTGCGGCCGCCTCGGTGAGGAGCGCGGTCACCTCGTCGCCGCCCGGATCGTCGGTGGCGCCGCTCGCGTCGTACGGCAGGGTCTCGCCGACGAGTCCGCTGAGGGCGCCGACGCGCTCGGCGAGGCGCACGATGCGGGCGACCTTGTCGTCGATCGCCGACTCGGGCACGCGCCCGTCGCGCACGGCGGCGAGGAGGCCGTCGGCCCAGGGGCCGCCGGGGCCGGGCATGACGAGGTCGAGCCCTCCGAGGGCCGGCTCGACCGTGGTCTTGGTGGCGAGCCAGTCGCTCATCACGACGCCGTCGAAGCCCCACTCCTGCTTGAGGATGCCGTTCAGCAGCGGACCGTGCGCGGTGGAGGTCTCGGCGACGCCGTCGCGGGTGAGGCCGTTGTACGCGGCCATGATCGTCCAGACCCCGGCGTGGACCACGGCCTCGAACGGGGCCAGGTACACCTCGCGCAGGGTGCGTTCGTCGATGCGGCTGAGGTACTCGGTGCGGTCGGTCTCGGTCTCGTTGCCGACGAAGTGCTTGACGCAGGCGGCGATGCCCTGCGACTGGATGGCGTCGACGAACGCGACGGCGAGGCGCGCGGTGAGGAGCGGGTCCTCGGCGAGGCATTCGAAGTGGCGGCCGCCGACCGGGCTGCGCTGCAGGTTCACGACCGGCGCGAGGATGACGTCGACGGCCTTGCGCCGCGCCTCGGCGGCCATCAGCGTGCCGAGCCGGGCCTGCAGGTCGACGTCCCAGGTCGCGGCGGTGGCCGAGGGAGCGGGCAGCTGCGCGGAGGGCAGGCCGTCCTCGCCGGTGCCGCGCACCCCGATGGGGCCGTCGGAGACGGTCATCGTGCGGAGCCCGATCTCGGGGATCGCCCGCAGCGTCCACGTGGCGGCGCCGGTGAGCAGCGCGACCTTCTCGTCGAGGGGCAGCGTGGCGGCGACGGCGACGGCGTCGAGAGCCGGTGATTGGGCGATCGTCTCGGTGCCGGCCGTGGACTCGGTGGAGTCGAGGGCGCCGGCGGCGGTCGTCGTTGAGCTCACGCCTATACTCCATTCACGTCTCGTCGTTGAGTGACGAGGGACATGCTGACACACTTACTGACTTGTAAGTAAGTTCGTGAACGTCACAGTTCGGTAACGTCGCGAGCGGGCCCGTATCGGGTCCGCTCCGCGGGTGCTGCACTCGACTCGCGGGCTCGCCGCAGCATCCGGCAGCGTTGCGGATGCGGCGACGACGAGCCGCACAGGAAGGAACACCCGTGGTGGAGACAGCGCGAGACGACCCGCGCGGCAGGCCCGCTGCCGAGCGCGTGCAGCGCCCCCAGGCGCGCACGACCGAGCGTCGCGAGGCCGTGCTCAAGGCCGCGATGAACGTGTTCGGCGCGCGCGGCTACAACAAGGGCGCCCTCGTCGAGGTGGCCGAGCAGGCCGGGATGACCCACGCCGGCGTGCTGCACCACTTCGGCAGCAAGGAGGGCCTGCTCGTCGCGATGCTGAAGTACCGCGACGGCGAGGAGGTCGCCGGAGTGCCCGCCCGGGCGCAGACCGAGGGTCCCGCGTTCCTGCAGCACCTCGTCGACACCGTCGAGGAGAACACGCACCGGCGCGGTGTCGTGCAGGCCTACTCGGTGCTGTCGGGCGAGTCGGTCACCGACGGGCACCCCGCCCACGACTACTTCCAGGAGCGGTTCCACATCCTCCGCGCCAAGATCGCGGGCGTGCTCGGCGAGGTCTCGGGCAGCACCGACGAGCAGGAGCTCATCGACGCGGCATCCTCGCTCATCGCCATCATGGACGGGTTGCAGGTGCAGTGGCTCCTCGAGCCCGAGGCGATCGACATGCCGCGGATCCTGAGCCGCACGATCGACGAGCTCGTCGACCGGCTGCGCGCCACGGCGTAGGCCGTCGACGCCATGCGCGTGACTCCCGATCGCGTCGAGGCCATGCTCGACGACCTCGCACGACTCGCGCGCGCCGAATCGCCCTCCGACGACCTCGCGGCCGTGGCCCGGAGCGCCGACGTCGTGTGCGACCTCGTCGGCTCACGACTCGGCCGTTCGCCCCCCCCCCCCCCCCCCCCCCCCCCCCCCCCCCCCCCCCCCCCCCCCCCCCCCCCCCCCCCCCCCCCCCCCCCCCCCCCCCCCCCCCCCCCCCCCCCCCCCCCCCCCCCCCCCCCCCCCCCCCCCC
>NZ_WJSP02000492.1 GCF_009720255.1 Agromyces humi
CGACGAGGCGGGGTCGCCGAGCGCCGCGAGCAGGCTCGCCCGGGTCTGGCCGAGCACCGCGACGACGGCGCCCGGGTTGGCGACATGCTCGGTCTCCCAGAGGGCGCCCTGGCCGCGGGCGGAGTACATGATCATCGGCGGCCCATCGCCCACCGGCGCGGATGCGCGGCGGGTGAACATGGTGGGGACGAGCGTCAGGCCGTTGCCGTCGATGGCGATCGTGCGGTCGGCGGGGTCGTGCAGGCGCACGGCGACGACCCCCCGGTCGTACTCGATGCGCTCGGAGAGCCCGTTGAGCATGGTCGCCACGCCGGACTGCGCGATCTGGCGGCCGCGGTACACGACGTCGGCCTCGAGTACGGCGCGCATGCGCGGCCAGTACGGCTCGAAGCACGTCTCCCACAGCTGCCGGAGCGCGCGGGCGATGCGCCGGAGCGAAGCACTCGTGGACCCCGCGAACACGTCGGGCACATGCCCGTGCACGGCGATCAGGTCGCGCCGGAAGACCTCGGGCGGCGTCTCGAGCAGGCCGGCGAACTCGTCCTCGATGCGGGTGAGCGGCGAGCTCGGACGCGGGTTCAGGAAGTCGGGCGTCCACATCCGCTCATCGATGAGCCCGGAGAGGGTGCGCAGGTCGAGGCGGGCCCGCGCGTCCTCGGTGCGGCGCAGCCAGCCGAGCTGCAGCGGGAAGCGCGCGGGCTCCTTGATCGCACGGAGCGAGAGGCCCAGCTCGCAGAGGGGCGAGATGCCGAAGCGCACGCTGCCGACATCGTCCTCGGTCAGCAGGTACTTCAACATGTAGAGCAACGCTACATCGATTTCGACCGGCCCCGTGGCTATGGCAGAACTGGGAACGTGAGCGCGACCCCCACCCCAGACACCGGCACCCTCCCCGTCATCGAGCCCGACCTCGACGACGCATCCGCCGCCTCAGACGAGGCCGCGGCGCAGGCGGCCGCCACGTACGCGACGCCCGAGGCCGACGCGGCCGCCCGCCCCGGACTCTTCCGGCGCATCGTCGGCTCGGTCGCCGACCCCGTCCTGCGCATCCTCGTCATCGCCACCCTCATCAGCCGGGTCGGCCGGGGCATCTTCCTCACGGTGACGGTGCTCTACTTCACGCTCATCGTCGGCCTCGCGCCGCACGAGGTGGCGATCGTGCTCGGCGCGGCCAGCGCCGCGGGCGTCCTGTCGTCGCTGGCCGGCGGTTGGCTGGCCGACCGCACGAGCGCGAAGCGCCTGCTCATCGTGCTCTCCATCGTCGACGGCATCGGCCTCGTCTGCTACGTGTTCGCCCACGACTTCGTCACCGCCCTCGTGATCGCCGTGCTCGTCGGCGCCGTCGAGCAGGCGGCGAACTCGACTCGCATGGCCATCATCGCCCGCGCCTTCGACGGCGAGAGCCGGGTGCACGCCCGCGCCGTCCTGCGTACGGTGACGAACGTCGCCATCGCGGTCGGGTCGGGCATCGGCGCCGTCGCGCTGCTCGCCGGCACGGCCGACGCCTACCGCTGGATCATCGTCGGCGCCGGGGTCATGTACCTCGCGGGCGTCACCCAGCTCGTGCGGCTCCCGGCATACGTCGACGCTCCGAAGCGGGTCGCGACGGATGCCGCGGTGATCACCACGGCGACGGGGTCGACGGATGTCGCGGCATCCGCTCGTGCCGAACGCCTCGCCCGCCGCGCGCACTCCCCCTGGCGCGACCCCCGCTACCTCGCGCTCAGCGCGCTCAGCGCGGTCTTCGGGATGCAGTTCGGCGTCGGCGAGGTCGGCGTGCCGCTGTGGATCGCGAACGACACGGCCGCCCCCGAGGTGCTCGTCGCGGTGGTGCTCATCCTCAACACGGTCATCGTGGTGCTGTTCCAGGTTCCGCTCTCGCGCGGCACCCACGACCTGCGGCGGGCGGGTCGGGTCTCGGCGCTCGCGGCGTGGCTCATGGCCGCCGCGTGTCTCGTCTACGCCGCCGCCGCGGGGCTCCCCGCCGGGTTCGCGGCCGCCGTCGTCGTCGCGGCCGCGGCCGCCCACGCCTTCGCCGAGGTGCTCTCGCAGGCTGGCGGCTGGGGTCTCAGCTTCGAACTCGCCGACCCCGTGCAGGCGGGCACCTACCAGGGCGTGTTCTCGATGGGCTACTCGCTCGGCGCGATGGTCGCGCCGCTGTTCGTCACGTCGACGGCGCTGACGTTCGGGTTCGGCGGCTGGGCGTCACCGTCGGCTTGATCGAGAAGGACAAGCTGGGTGGCACGTGCCTGCACCGCGGGTGCATCCCGACCAAGGCGCTGCTGCACGCGGCCGAGGTCGCGGACAGCTCGCGGGAGTCGGCG
>NZ_WJSP02000493.1 GCF_009720255.1 Agromyces humi
CGGCCGACCTGGGCGACGTCGACCGGGCCAGCGCCGACACGGCGAGCGCCGAGGCGACGGGCGCGGCCGGCCGCGAGGCATCCGGAACCGGAGGAACCCCGTCATGACCGACGATCTCGTGCGCATCCTCGACGGCAACACCTTCGTGGTGAGCGACGGGCGAGGCGACATCGAGGCGTCAGCCACCGACCCGACGGGGTTCTTCTCGTTCGACACCCGTTTCCTGTCGCGGTGGGTGCTCACCGTCGACGGCGAGCGGCTGACGTCGCTGTCGACGGACGACCTGCACTACTTCGAGGCGCGGTTCTTCCTCGTTCCGGGCACGGGCACGGTGTACGTCGACGCGAACCTCACGGTCATCCGCCAGCGCGTCGTCGAGGGCGGATTCCGCGAGCAGCTGACGCTGCTCAACCACGACGAGCACGAGGTCGAGCTCACCGTGCGCCTCGAGGCGGACAGCGACTTCGCCGACCTCTTCGAGGTGAAGGACGCGCTGCAGAAGAAGGGCACGACCGCATCACAGGTCGAGGACGGGCGTCTCGTGCTCGCGTACCAGCGCGAGACCTTCCTGCGCACCACCACCATCTCCTCGACCGAACCGGCCGACGTCGACGAGCAGGGGCTCACCTTCACCGTGCGCATCGAACCGCACGGGTCGTGGACCACCGAGCTGCGCATCGTGCCGACCCTCCTCGGCCCCGACGGCCTGCCGCTCGTGCCGCGGCCCGCTCGCGGCGCACCGCCGCTGCGCAATATGCTGCAGGACCTCGACGAGTGGATCGCCCGCGCACCGCAACTCGTCACCGACGACGACTCCCTCAGTGCGACCTACCGGCGTAGTCTCGTCGACCTGGCGGCCCTGCGCTTCTCGCCGATCATCGCCGGCTCACGCAGCCTCCCCGCCGCCGGCCTCCCGTGGTTCATGACGATGTTCGGCCGCGACAGCATCCTCACGAGCCTGCAGACCCTGCCGTTCGAGTCCGACCTGGCCGCCACGACGCTGCGGGTACTCGGCACGTGGCAGGGCACCCGCGTCGACGACTTCCGCGACGAGGACCCGGGCCGCATCCTGCACGAGATGCGCTACGGCGAGATGACCGCCTTCGAGGAGCGCCCGCACTCCCCGTACTTCGGCAGCGCGGATGCCACGCCGCTGTTCGTAGTGCTCCTCGACGAATACGAGCGGTGGACCGGTGACGCCGACCTCGTGCGCGCCCTCGAACAGGAGGCGCGCGCCGCCCTGCGCTGGATCGACACCTATGCGAACCTGCAGGGCAACGGCTACGTCGCCTACCAGCGGCGCAACGTCGAGACCGGGCTCGAGAACCAGTGCTGGAAGGACTCGTGGGACTCGATCTCGTACCACGACGGGCGGCTGCCGGGATTCCCGAGGGCGACCTGCGAGCTGCAGGGCTACGCCTACGACGCCAAGCGGCGGGCGGCCCGCCTGGCCAGGCAGTTCTGGAACGACCCCGCGTACGCCGACGAACTCGACGCGGATGCCGCAGCGCTGAAGGCGCGGTTCAACCGCGACTTCTGGGTGGAGGACGGGCAGTACTTCGCCCTCGCGCTCGACGCCGACGGCGCGCAGGTCGACGTGCTGTCGTCGAACATCGGGCACCTCCTGTGGAGCGGCATCGTCGACGACGACAAGGCTCCGGCGATCGCCGGGCACCTGCTGGGGCCACGGCTGTTCTCGGGATGGGGCGTGCGCACGCTCGCCGAGGGCGAGGCGCGCTACAACCCGATCGGGTACCACGTCGGCACGGTCTGGCCCTTCGACAACTCGTTCATCGCGTGGGGACTTCGCCGCTACGGCTTCAAGGCGGAGGCCGCCCGCATCGCCGCAGGCATCCTCGAGGCCGCGCAGTTCTTCGACGGCCGGCTGCCCGAGGCGTTCGGCGGCTACGAGCGCGAGCTGACGCGGTTCCCGGTGCAGTACCCCACGGCGTGCAGCCCCCAGGCCTGGTCGACGGGAGCGCCGCTGCTCCTGCTCCGCACCATGCTCGGCCTGGAGCCCATGGACGGGCACCTCATGGTCGACCCGGCCGTGCCCATGGGCATCGGCCGCATCGAGCTGCTCGACATCCCGGGCCGGTGGGGCCGCATCGACGCATTCGGGCGCGGGCTCGTCGACGTGGGGCGCGAGGCCTGACGTCTCAGGCCTCGCCGATGCCGATGCCGATGCCGATGCCGAACGCATGATGATCGGGGAGATGAGCGCTGCGGAGAGGGCATGAGGCGGATTCTCATGCGAAATCGTCGGTGCAGCGGATCCCGCCGGGCGGCGCGTGCCGCGCAGGCCGCGCGGGGCTCAGCGCG
>NZ_WJSP02000494.1 GCF_009720255.1 Agromyces humi
CGCTGCTGCCCCGGATCGCGGCCGCCATGATGTTCACGCCCGCGGTGGGCACGGTCGCCGCGCTGCTCGTCGCGCACCGCCGTCACGGCAGGCGGGGCGCCCGCGGCATCCTGCGGGAACTCGGCATGTGGCCGCTGCGGCCGGTCGGTCGTACCGTCGGCTTCACGGTGGCGACGATCTTCGCGATGCCGATGCTGGTCGCCGCGGGTCTCGTCGTGGTGGGCCTGCTGGGGTTCGCGCAGTTCGACCTCGTCGGGTTCTCGGGCTTCGCCGAGCAGCTGGAGGCGACCCTGCCGGCCGGTTCTCCGCTGCCCCCGGTCGGGCTGATCGTCGTGATGCAGCTGGTGATGATCCCGCTCGGCGCCGTGCTCAACGCGCCGTTCGCATTCGGTGAGGAGGTCGGCTGGCGTGGCTGGCTGCTGCCCGCACTCCGGCCGCTCGGTGTGTGGCCGGCGCTGCTGCTTTCGGGTGCCTTCTGGGGCTTCTGGCACACCCCGCTCATCCTGCTCGGCTACAACTACGGCCTGACCGATGCGTGGGGCGTGCTGCTCATGACCCTCGCGGGCATGCTGTTCGGCGTGATCCTCGGATGGACCCGCCTGCGGACCGGATCGGTGTGGCCCGCGGTGTTCGGGCACGGTGCGTTCAACGCCTCCGCGGGCCTCGCCGCACTGTTCGTCGCCGCCGGCTCGCCGATCCCGCCGGCGTGGCTGGCGGGTCCGGTGGGGCTCATCGCATGCGGCGTCTTCGCCGTCGTGATCGTGGTCCTCGTGCTTGCGGGTCAGTTCCGCACGGATCGGGTGGGCGCGCGGCTCGGCTGACGCGCGCGACGGGCACGGCAGCGGCGTCGATCAGGCGGCGGTCGCGGCATCCGCCGCCCACCTAGTGCTCGGTTGACTCCGTCTGGAAGTACAGGTGGGTGTGCAGCCGGCAGCGCTCGTTGAACGGCGCGTGGCAGCTCGGGCACTCGGTCGTACCGAGGTAGGCGTCGATCGTGAGCTCGGTGCCGCAGGCGCCGCAGAGCACCGCTTCGCGGTCGCGCCCGTCGATCGGCCACTGCGTCGCCTCGTGGTCGGCGGTCTCCTGGTGGCAGCGGTGGCACGGGTAGTACTCGCCGCAGCACGCGAACCTGATCGCCACGATGTCGACGTCGGTGCGGTAGTGCACGCAACGGGTCATGTCGTCGACCACGGGGCCGAGCACGGCCGGCCGGGCGCGGGCATCGCCGTCGTGGCGGCGTTCGGGCTGGGTCACGCCATCCATCATCTCCCGCCGAAGAGCAGGGGCAGCAGCTGGATCCCGATCGCGCTCGCCACGGAGCGGTGGCGGCGGTTGCTCGTGAGCTGCGCGACCCAGTCGAAGACTCCGAGGTCGACCACCTCGCGGAACACCCCTGCGCGATCGTGCGCGCCGAAGCCGACCCTGAGCCCGTGGTAGTAGTTCGAGGACAGCGACTCGGCCCGCACCTCGACGTCGGGCTGCGACGCCGCCATCGCGGCGATGACGCGCTCGGCGAGCGCCGGGTGCGATCCGTCGGTGCGCACGACGGCCACCGGATGCTCCCAGTCGAGGCCATGGGAGGATGCCGCGGCGTCGAGGATGCGGCGGTACACGCCGAGCTGGGCGGCGACGGCGGCGACCTCGAAGCCGTCGTCGGCGAGGCCGGCGCCGGCGTCGGCGAGCACGAAGAGACGGAAGTGCCGGGTGTGCCCCTCGCCGTCGGCGACGGGCTGCATGCGGAGGACCTGGTGCGACGAGCAGAGCCGCACGTGCCCCCGGGGATCTGCCAGCAGCCGGCGCGCGGCCTCGAGTGCCAGCACGTTCGTCGGGTCGGAGACGACCTCGGAGGCCCGGATGGTGGAGAGGCTGCGGTCCTGCGAGGTCGGGGCGACGACGGATGCCGCGCCGAGCGGCGCCACCGGCGAGAGCAGCAGCGCCTCGTAGTCGGGCGCGGCGTCCAGCGCGAGCGCGTCGTAGGCCAGGGTCGTGCGGAGGTCGACGATGCTCGGGACGACCGTGGCATCCGTCGACCATTGGCGCAGCAGGTCGGCGGGGCGGCGCCTCGCCGCCTCGTCGCGTGCGGCGGCCAGGAGCTCGCCGCGGCGCTCGCTGGGGAGTCGTGGCGGGTTCGTCGCGATGGCTCGCTCATCGCTCCATGATGGCGTGCGCGCTCGGTTCGCGGCAGATCCGCAGGATGCGCCCTGCCCGAGCGGGTTACCGTCGAACATGGACGATCGGGCGGACCCCTCGCACTCGTCGGGCGCCGGGAAGGCGGCCGGCGTGATCGGAGCGATCGGCGCGCCGGGTGCCGCGGGCGAGGTC
>NZ_WJSP02000495.1 GCF_009720255.1 Agromyces humi
CGTCGGCGCGCGCGAGGGCGGCGAGTCCACGGCGGATGCGCCCGGCATCCCATCGGCGTCGGTCCTGCGCGTCGAGGAGGATCGGCTCCCCGCCGGGACCCGCCCGTGCGGCGAGACGGGACGACTGCAGCTCCATGAGCGCCGAGAGGCCGTGCACCTCGGGGTCGTCGGGCACGATCGCCGTGAGGATGCGCCCGAGCCGCACCGCCTCGTCGCAGAGCGCCGGCCGCATCCAGTCCTCGCCCTCGGTGGCCGAGTAGCCCTCGTTGAAGAGCAGGTACACCACGGCGAGCACGGTCGCGAGACGCTCCGCGCGTTCGGCTCCGCTCGGCTCGTCGATCGCGGCACCCGCTTCGGTCAGCGTCCGCTTCGCGCGGGAGACGCGCTGCGCGATCGTCGCCTCGGGCGAGAGGAAGGCCCGCGCGATCTCCCGTGTCGACAGGCCGGCGACGAGCTTCAGCGTGAGCGTCGTCTGCGCCTCGGGGGTGAGCGCCGGGTGGCAGCAGATGAACATGAGGCGGAGGACGTCGTCCTCGACGTGGTCGATCCCCGCGCCGGGGTCCTCGTCCACGGACTCCGAGAGCTCGTGGGCGAGCGCCGCGACCGCGGCATCCTGTCTCGCGCGACGACGGAACGTGTCGACCGCCCGCCGCTTCGCCGTGGTCATGAGCCACGCACCCGGGTTCGCCGGGATGCCCGACGCCGGCCACTGGGCGAGGGCCGCGACGACGGCCTCCTGCGCGAGGTCCTCGGCGAGGCCGACGTCGCGCACGATTCGCACGAGGGCGGCGATCAGCCGGGTCGACTCCAGCCGCCACACGGCCTCGATCGCCGCGCGGGTGGCCTGCTCACCCGCTACCACGAGGCCCTCCGTGCCCGTCGTGCCCTCGGTGACCCCGGTGCCATCGCCCACGGGAGCATGAGACCACGCGCGAGGCGGTGGCGCAAGGGCGGGTGGGCGCAGCGGCACGGGGGTCGACGACGAGGATCAGTACTCGGCGATCTGGCGGATCTCGACGGTGCCGTCCCAATCGGGGATGTGGTCGAGGTGGATCTGCACGAGGCGCCGTCCGAGCTCGACTGCCTCCTCCTTCGAGTGCACGTCGACCACGGCGTATCCGCCGATGAGCTCCTTGGCCTCGGCGAACGGCCCGTCGACGGCCTTCACCTTCCCGTCGACCGCAGACACGAGGGCGCCGGCCGCGCTGGGCAGCAGCCCTTCGCTGAGCTCGAGCACGCCGGTGCGGCGGCCCTCCTCGTCGTAGGCGGCCATCGCGTCGTAGAGCCCCTGCGGCACCTCGCGGGGGGTCTCGTCCATCTTCACCATGCACATGAATCGCATCGCGTTCTCCTTCGGTCACGGCACGCCCTGCTGGTGTGCCCTCACGATAGCGTCGGCGACCCGGACTCGTTCTCGACTTCGCCCCCGAGAATTCTTCGTCGTTCCGTGTCGAGAACGGATGCCGCGGGGCGACGCCCTGGTGAACGGCCCGATCGACCGGACCGGGCCGACGACCGGAAGGACACGTCATGGACACGGACACCGCTTCTCGCGGACCCGCCTCGAACGCAGCCGCGAGCCGGGAAGGAGGCCGACCCGCGGCGCACGCCGACGACCCGACGACCCGGGCGTTGGTCGTCGCCGGCGCGATCGCGGGTCCGCTCTTCGTCGTGGTCGGGCTCGTGCAGGCGGTCACGCGCGAGGGATTCGACCTCACGCGGCATCCGCTCAGCCTGTTGTCGCTCGGCGACCGGGGCTGGGTGCAGATCGCGAACTTCGTCGTCGCCGGGGCGCTCATGCTCGCCTTCGCCGTCGGCGCCCGACGCAGCCTCGGCGACGGGCCCGGACGCGCGTGGGCCCCCGTGCTGTTCGGGCTGTACGGCGTCGGCCTCGTGCTCGGCGGCGCCTTCACCGCTGATCCTGCATTGGGATTCCCCCTCGGGACGCCCGATGGGTACCCGACGGAGTGGACGTTCCACGGCGGCGTGCACGCGTTCGCCGCGCCGCTCGCGTTCCTCGCGCTCGTGGCCGTGACGTTCGTCGTCGCGCGACGGCTCGCGTGGGAGGGACACCGACAGGCCGCCGCCTGGTCGCGCGGGATCGGGGTCGCGTGTCTGCTGCTCTGCATCCCGTTCGGGCCTGCGGCGAGCATGCGGCTGTTCGTGGGCGTGGCGCTCGGCTTCGCGTGGATCACCGCCTACGCGATCTCGCTCCTCCGCGACCGCCCCGGCGCCGTGCACTCGGAGTTCGTGCGCATCTCGTTCACCAAGACCGAGAACCCCAACAAGCCGGGCCCCGTGCTGATCACG
>NZ_WJSP02000496.1 GCF_009720255.1 Agromyces humi
CGCCCGGTGATGGCCGCGCCGCGCACGGTGCGCCGCAATCGCCCGGTGCGCGTGTTCGCCACGATGCTGGTCGTGCCCGCCATCGTCGGCACCGTCGCCCTGCCGGCCTACGCGATCATGCCGGGCGTGGGCGGATTCGCGGCATCCGGTGCCTTCAGCCTGTCGAGAGCCGAGGCCCAGGACGTCGACGTGTCGGCGCTCGCGAGCGGCGCGCCCCTCTCGTCCGACACCTACGCGGTCACGACCAAGGCCGAGATCGAGCAGGCCCGCATCGACGCCGAGGAGGCGCAGCAGGCCGCCTGGGCCGCCGAGCTCGCCTCTCGAGGCTCGGGCAGCTACGCCATCTACACCGTCAAGGCCGAGGGCGACGACTACCCCTGGTGGGACCAGGTGCCCGACGACTACGGCGGCGGCCTCTCACCATTGCGCTATTACTACCGCGAGTGCGTCGACTTCGTCGCGTGGCGGCTCAACCGCGACGCGGGCGTCACCAGTGCCCCGTGGAAGTGGACGTGGAGCAACCTGGCATCCGGCAGTGCCTATGCCTGGGCCGACGCGTGGGCCGCCAAGGGCTGGCCGACATCGAGCGAGCCGGTCATCGGCGCCGTGGCCTGGTTCCCGTACAACCACGTCGCCTACGTGCAGTCGATCAACGCCGATGGTTCGGTGAACATCGAGGAGTACAACCAGAACTCCGACCACTCGTACCACCGGCGCACGATCCCGGCCGGCTCGGCGCTCTACCTCTACCCGCCGGGCTGAGCCACTCCCGCTTCACGTCGTTGTCGACGCCATGGCGATATCCGCGCGCTTTGTTGGACGTCTCGGACAGTGATCTCGTCGACCGGCGTCGGTAACGTTGGGCCTCATTCCACGGTGAGGCAGGTGATGCGATGACGCAGGACTTGGATGACGCGCGACTCGACGAGGTCGCGTGGGTCGACGAGCTCGCGCCGACCACCTCGGCGATCGTGATCCTCGGCTACAACTGACCCGGCTCAGGGCACGCGGGCCAGGCAGGCCGGTGCCGCCGTCTCGAGCGTGGCGACCACCTCGGTCGGCACGCCGTCGTCGAGTGCGATGACCGCGATCGAATCCGATCCCTGGTCGGCGACGAGCGCGAACCGCTCGTCGTGGGTCACGTGCAGGTCGCGCGGATGCCGCCCGCCCGTCGGCACCGAGGCGACGCGTTCGAGCGTGCGGGCGCCGGGGTCGAACCTCAGGGCGACGAGCGCATCCGCGTCGCGGTCGCCGATGAGCACCGTGCCGGCCCGCGTCAGGCGGACGGCCGAGAGCCCGAGCCCGCGCGGCGCGACGCGGTCATCGACGTCGAACCAGGCCAGTTCCCGGTCGCCCGCGAGGTCGAGGATGCTCGCCGTCCGGTCGAGCTCGTTCGCCACGATGGCGAGGTCACCGGCGATCACGAGGTGACGCGGGCCCGCACCGGCGTGGACGACGAGGTCGCGGGTGTCGTCATGAGGCAGTGCCTCGGGCAGGTCGCCGAGTGGGATCGCGCGGATGCGGTCGGAGCCGAGGTCTGCCACGAGCAGCCGATCGCGTGCGGAGTCCACGACCGCCTGGTGGGCGTGCGGGGACGCCTGCCGCTCGGCGTTCGGCCCGCTGCCCGAGAACGGCACGGTGTGCACGGCCTCGGCTGCGGCATCCGGAGCCGACGGGTGGGCCGTGAGGCGCCCGCCCGAGTAGTTCGCCGCGAAGATCCAGTCGCCGGACTCGTCGAAGGCGACATGGCAGGGGTCGGCGGCGCCGGTGCGGCCCGGTTCGCCGAACGCCCGCAGGTCGTCCCCCTCGATCGTCCACGTCGAGACGAGCCCGTCGGCGAGTTCGTGCACGATGCCGAGCACGCCGGTCGCGGCCGAGACGGCGAGGTACATCGGGTTGGGTCCGACTTCGACGGCGGCGCCGAGCGTCGCGGTGCCGTCGGCGCCGATGTCGAGCGGTCGGATGCCGCGTGCCGGCGATCCGAGCGCACCGAGCGTCGAGGCGCCCACCCAGAACCTCGTGGTGTCCGCACGCGTCATCTCGGCTCCTCGTCTCGCGGCGGGGCCGCGCTCTCGGGCGCCTCCGGCGCCGCAGGACACGCTACCGCGAGCCGGTAGACTCGTGCGGTCAGCCTCTGTAGCTCAATGGAAGAGCAGTTCCGTCCTAAGGAAAGGGTTGGGGGTTCGAGTCCCTCCAGGGGCACCCGTGCGACGGGCGCTCGTGGTCACTGCCCGATGCCGAGCCAGCCGTCGGGCGTGTCGGCGGCGGACCGCCCGCTCGCGGCCGAGCCCGCCGGG
>NZ_WJSP02000497.1 GCF_009720255.1 Agromyces humi
GGCGGCGCGCTGCCGTGGGACCACCCCGGCTACCTCGGCGGTGTCGGCGCCACCGGCTCGACGGCCGCGAACCGGCTCGCCGCCGACGCCGACGTCGTCATCGGGATCGGCACCCGCTACAGCGACTTCACGACGGCGAGCCGCACGGCGTTCCAGCATCCCGACGTCACCTTCGTCAACCTCAACGTCGCGCCGTTCGACGCGTACAAGCACGGCACGCACCTGCCGCTCGTCGCCGACGCGCGCGCGGGCATCGAGGCGCTCGAACGGGAGCTCATCGGCCTGCGCGCCGACCCGGCACGCACCGAGCGCATCGCCCGCGAGAAGGCCGGGTGGGATGCCGTCGTCGACGCGGCCTTCGTGCCCTCCCGACGCGATCGTCCCGCCCAGGCCGAGATCATCGGCGCGGTGCAGTCCGCGAGCGACCCGACCGACGTGGTGGTGCAGGCGGCCGGGTCGCTCCCCGGCGACCTGCACCGGCTCTGGCGCGTGCGCGACCCGCTCGGGTACCACGTCGAGTACGCCTTCTCGTGCATGGGCTACGAGATCGCCGGCGGCCTCGGGGTGCGCCGCGCCGCGCCCGATCGCGACGTCATCGTGATGGTGGGCGACGGCTCCTACCTGATGCTGCACACCGAGCTGGTCACGGCCGTCGCCGAGGGCCAGAAGCTCATCGTCGTGCTCGTGCAGAACCACGGCTACGCCTCGATCGGCAACCTCTCCGAGTCGGTCGGCGGGCAGCGATTCGGCACGCGGTACCGCACCTACGACACCGACGCGCGCAACTTCCAGGGCGGCGCCCCGCTCCCAGTCGACCTCGCGGCGAATGCCCGCAGCTACGGCGTCGACGTCATCGAGATCGCGCCGGGTCCCGACGCGATCGACGACCTCCGTCGTGCGGTCGCGACCGCGAAGGCATCGGATGCCACCACGCTGATCCACGTCGAGAGCGACCCGCTGCTCGGCGGGCCCGACGGCGAGGGCTGGTGGGACGTGCCGGTCGCCGAGACGTCGCAGGTGCCGAGCGTGCAGCAGGCGCGGGCGGCGTACGAGTCCGCGCGAACGGCACAGCGCCCGCTGCTCGGCTGAGACGACGTCGCCGACTCAGCGGTCGACGAGGGTGACCTCGAACGAGTAGCGATCGGGCCGGTAGCAGTGCTGGCCGAACTCGACCGCGACCCCCGAGTTGTCGAACGCGGTCCGCGTCATGGTGAGCACCGGGGCGCCGCGCGACAGGTCGAGGAGCCCCGCCTCGTGCGCGGTCGCCGAGCGTGCGCCGATGCGCTGCTTGGCCACCCGCATGATCACGCCCCTGGCACGCAGCAGCTGGTAGAGGCCGTGGCGTTCGAGCGACTCCCGGTCGAGGTCCGCGAACGCGGCCGGCAGCACGTTGTCGAGGATGGCGAGCGGCACGCCATCGGCGCTGCGGAGTCGCGTGATGTGCAGCACGGGGCTGCCCACCTCGACGCCGAGCGCCTCGGCGAACCGCTCGTCGGCGGGCAGGGTCTCGACCGAGAGCACGCGCGTCTCGGGCTTCTGGCCCGACCGCTCGAGGTCCTCGTAGAGGCTGGTGAGCTCGACGTTGCGCGTGATCTTGCCGTGCACGACCTGGGTGCCGATGCCGCGTCGCCGCACCAGCAGTCCCTGGTCGACGAGGTCCTGGATGGCCCGGCGGATCGTGGGCCGGGACAGTCCGAGCCGGCTGGCGAGCGCGACCTCGTTCTCGAGGCGTGAGCCGGCGGGCAGCGTCTGGTCGCGGATCGCCTGCTCGAGGCGGCTCGAGATCTGGTAATACAGCGGCACGGGCCCCGACCGGTCGAGGTCGAGGAACAGCTCGACGGGGAGTCGCTGCTCCGGAAGCTGGGCCATGACTTCTCCAGTTGTTCGGATGTTCTGACGATAGGGCTTTGCAGGGAGGTGGCGCTCACCCGCGATCGTGGGTCGCGTCATCGACCGTCACGACCGTCGAGGCGCCACCGTGGCCGGGTCGGCGCCGGAACGTCTCGATGCGGGCGGCGCCGATCGTGAAGGCGGCGAGGTCGACGTCCGCCTCGAGCACCTTCCCGGTCAGATCGGTGCGATCCCAGGTTCCGGATGCCGCGGCGAGCAGTGGCTGGGCCGCACTCCGGTAGTTCACGAACCGGGCCTCGAGCACCGGCGCGCCCGCGGCATCCGTCACCGTGCGGAGCGACTCGAGCACCACGTCCCCGCCCACCTCGAGCGCCGGCACGGACGGGAGGTCGGCGGCCTCGGCGGCACCGCCCGCACCCGCGACCCCTCCGACCACCGCGGGACC
>NZ_WJSP02000498.1 GCF_009720255.1 Agromyces humi
AGGCGGGCGTCAGGCCGCGGGGCGGTCGGGCCAGACGGGTTCGTGCACCCGCGCCTCGACGACCCGGGCGGCGAGCTGCGGGTCGACCCCGGCGAGCGTACCCGGGCTCCACTTCGGCGAACGGTCCTTGTCGATGACCTGGGCCCGGATCCCCTCGCGCAGGTCGTGCTGCTCGATGAACCACGACACCAGGCGGAACTCCTGCTCGAGGGCGTCCTCGAGGCTGGGCAGGGTGCGGGCGCGACGAATTGCTTCGAGGGTGACGGTGAGGGCCGTCGGCGACAGCGTCTCGAGCTCGTCGGCGGCCGCCGCTGCGTAGGCGGATGCCGCGGGGTCGAGCGGATGCGTCGGAGCGGGGCGACCCTCGGCGAACGCCCGCAGCCGCGCGATGATCTCCTGCACCGTCGGCGCGGAGTAGCAGGCGTCGACCCAGTCACGCGCGAGGGCGAGCGTCGAGGGACCGGGCGTCTCGTCGAACAGCATGACGATCTCGGCCGGGCTGCCGGGGTCGGCGCGCTCGGCGAGGGCCTGGATCAGGTGCGGCAGCCGCTCGGAGGGCACGAACGAGTCGGCGAACCCCGCGTGCATCGCGTCGGCGGCATCCATCGTGCGGGAATTGAGGGCCAGGTGCACGCCCAGCTCGCCGGGCGCCTTGGCGAGCAGCCAGGAGCCGCCGACGTCGGGGGTGAAGCCGATGCGCGTCTCGGGCATCGCGACGCGCGAACGCTCGGTGACGATGCGGATGGCCGCGTGGCCGGCGAGGCCGATTCCGCCGCCCATGGTGATGCCGTCCATGATCGCCACGACCGGCTTGGGGTAGCGCGCGATCATGGCGTCGAGGCGGTACTCGGCGCGGAAGAAGTCGCGCGCCTCCTCCGCGTTGCCGTCGACGGCGTAGCCGTAGAGCTCGCGGATGTCGCCGCCCGCGGAGAAGCCGCGCTCGCCGGCGCCGTCGATCACGACCACGCCGACCTCGCTGTCGTCGCGCCAGGACTCGAAGACCTCGGTGAGCTCGCGAATCATCGAGTAGCTCAGCGCGTTGAGGGCCTGGGGTCGATCGAGCGTCACATGGCCGAGCCCGTCGGCGACGGTCACCGAGATCTGGTCGCTCACGACTGCCACCGTAGCGGCATCAGGGCGTGCGGCGTAGCCTCGCGTCGAGGAGGCCTCATGATCGAATCCGCGTTCCCCATCCTCGAGGTGCCCGACGTCGACGCGGCGCTCGCGTTCTACCGCGACGCGCTCGGCGGGGTCGTGACGTACACCTTCACCGTGCCGCCCGAGGGCGGCGACGTCGTCTATGCGTCGCTGGCGGTGGGCTCGTCGTCGCTCGGCATCGGACTGTCCGAGGACCCTCCTCCGCCCGGCAACGTGCTCCTGTGGTTCTACGTCGACGACGTCGACCGGGTGACGGCCCAGCTCGCCGGCGCCGGGGCATCCGTGATGGAGGAACCCACCGACCAGCCGTGGGGCGAGCGCACCTCGCTCATCGCCGACCCGTTCGGCACGCGCATCCGGCTGGGCGCCGCGATCTCGCCGCCGCCCGAGGAGGAGTAGGTCCGCACGGCGCTCATGCCGCGACCAGCGCGCGCACCCCGACGGGCGTGCGCAGGACGAACCCCAGCCGCTCGTAGAGCGCGACGGCCGAGCGGTTCGAGGCGAAGGCGTGCAGGAACGGCGTCTCGCCCCGGGCGACGATGCGGTCGGCCACGGCGGCGGAGAGCATCGCCGCGTAGCCGTGTCCGCGATGGTCTGGATGCGTGCAGACGCCGCTCACCTCGGTGAAGCCCTCGGGCTTCATGCGCTCGCCGGCCATGGCGACGAGGCGTCCGTCGACGCGCACGCCGACGAACCCGCCGAGCTCTGGCGTACGCGCCTCGAACGGACCGGGCTCGGTGAGCTTCGCGAGGGCGATCATCTCGGTCGCGTCCGCCGGGCCGAGCTGCTCGATCCGGCCGGTCGTCGGCACGGCGGCGAGACGATCGAGCACGAGCTGGACGCCGTCGGCGCTGAGTCGCACCACGGTGCCCTGCGGCACGGGGATGTCGCCGCGCTGCAGCAGCACCGCCCGGCCGTGCTCGGCCACGAGGCTCGCGAGCCGGGCGAGGTGCTCGTCGTCGTCCTCCGCGATCGCGGCGAAGGGCCCGATCTCGGGATCGAATCGTCGGGCGAGGTCGTCGCCCACGGCGAGGTCGCGCTGACGCATCGTCAGGGCGCTCCAGATCGGCCGGTCGAGCGGATGCCGCGTCATCGCGCCGCCTCCGTCGCGACGTGTCGCGCGAC
>NZ_WJSP02000499.1 GCF_009720255.1 Agromyces humi
CCGGATGCCGCGTGCTCGAGGATCCCCTCGACGGCGGCATCCACGTAGCTCAGGTCCGCCGAGTAGGAGCCCTTCAGCTGCGGGGTGCCGACGGCGATGAAGTGCACCGTCGCGCCCGCGGCATCCGTCGCCAGGTTTCGGATGGTGGTGGCCGCACCCGTGGCGCCGGCCGTGAGCGCCTTGCCGCTCTGCGTGCCGACGAACTGGTAGCGGTGGCCGTCGCGGAGCGCGGGTGCGTCCGCTGCGACCCCCGAGACGCCGTCGATCACGAACGTGGTGACCGACTTGGCGGGCACCGTGAGCGTCGCGGTCTTCGCGGTACGGTCGATCGCCACCGGCGCGCCCTCGACGAGCGCGTTGGCCGTCGGGGCATCCGCCGACGTGGCCTGCGTCGTGACCACCGGCGTGACCGTGGCACCCTCGGCCAGGTCGCCGAAGTTCGACAGGTCGAGCGTGACGACGCGCTCGGATGCCGCGGTGTTCGTGTGCACGATGGTCGCCCCCGTGCCGTCGCCGCGCACGGCGGCCGTGCTCGACGCGTCGTCGACCGCCATGAGGTGGTCGCCCTCGTGGAGGTACTTCGTGAAGTTGCGGATGGTGTTGAACTTCGAGTTCACCTGCACGCCGCACTCGGGCGCCTTGCTGGAGTCACCGCCCGCGTCCGCGACCCGGCGCGCGGACTTCCAGACCGTGCCGCCGACCTCCTGGTAGGCCTTGCAGTCGAGGTCGATGAAGATCGAGCCCCAGTTGAGGTTCTCGCCCTGCGGCTGCATGTTGTAGAGGTCCTCGACGGGCTGCCAGAGCACCCACGCGTTCGGCTCGAGTTCACGGAGGTCGTCGTGGATGCGGCCGGCGATGCCGAGGCCGTTCTCGATGTTGACGGGGTTGAACCCGTTGACCCAGTTGCCCTCGATCTCGCTCATCCAGAGGTCGTTATCGGCCTGCTTGGCGAGGTCGCGCACGACGAGCCGGCCCGAGGTGCCGTACGTGTGCACGTTCATGCGGTCGACCTTGGCGCGCGTCGACGCCGGGTAACCTGCCCAGTTGGTCGCAAAGATGCCGGGGTTGGTCTCGTCCATGGCCGCGAGGCCGGCGTCGGTCGTGGTGGCCGGGTCGTCGAGCTCGGCGCGCACGTCGTCGATGAGCGAAACCTGGCGGGCGGGCCCCATGTGCATGCCCTCCTGTCGGCCGCCGACCGGCTTGCCGTTGCTGAGGGTCGTGCCCCAGTAGTTCGTGTTCGGCTCGTTGAACGGGTCGATCGTGTCGACCTCGATGCCGTACTCGTCCTCGAGGTGCTCGGTGACGTTCACGAGGTAGCTCGCGAACTGGGCCTCCGCGGCGGGCTTCAGCTGCTCGGACGTGGCGTTGAAGCCGCCCGAGACGTAGCCGCTCTCGGTCATGAAGTAGGGCGCCGAGTTGGCGAAGGTCTCCCAGTGGGTGATCTGGTCGTCTGCGGCGAGGCGCTCGACCCACCAGCGCTGGGTCGCGTCGGCATTCCAGTCGTACGATGCGGGGTCGTCGGCGTCCCACTTCGCGAGCAGCGCGTTGCGGTCGGCGAACCTCGTCGTGGTGCCGTCGTAGGTGCCGGCGGAGCCGTCGGGGTCGGCGGCCCACCAGCCGTCGACCGCGCCGCCCGGCCGGAGGTAGTCCTGCACGTCCGACGCGTTCCCGCCGCCGATGTTGTAGCGGGCGATGTTGAGGTCGAGGCCGTCCTCGCCGAACACCGCCTGGTAGAGCTCCTCTCGCAGTGCGGCCGGGTAGTCGCCGGTCGCGTTCGCGAACCAGACCAGGCTCGTGCCCCACCCCTCGAACGACTCGCCCTGGTAGGCGGGGTTCGGGGTGATGGTGATGCCGTCCGCCGCGGCCGCGGCCGCGGGCGCGGGCGCTGCGGCGCCGAGCGGAGCCGCGAGCAGGGCGCCGCCGAGCAGGGCTCCCCCGGTGATCATCGCGGTGAGCCGTGTGGCCCGCGCGTGCAGTCCTGCGGCCGGATTGGGCCGTCTCCCGTGCATCGTCATTGACGTCGTCCTCTTTCGCCGTTGAGAGTTCGTTGGGTCTGCGAGCGTGTTGACGTCAACACGCCCCCAGACGACGATACATGTTGACGTCAACATGTGGAAGAGGATCGGGCCGACTCGACGAGGAGAGGCCGAACCCGCGTTCTCCCGGCGCGTACCGCGGGTTCGGCATCGACTCGATCGGCGGCCCGGGCTCTCGCGGGTGAAGCGGCGGCGGCCCCGGCGCGGCGGGTTCAGGAGTCGAGC
>NZ_WJSP02000005.1 GCF_009720255.1 Agromyces humi
CGCATGAGGTAGACGACTCACACCTGATCAACCAGCAACGCCGCCACACCGTCTACGGATGGTGGGCCGACTAGAGAGGAAGCACGTGCATGGCACCGAGCGCCGAGTCTTAGTGACCGTCGCGCA
This sequence comes from Agromyces humi, assembly GCF_009720255.1. Taxonomy (GTDB): domain Bacteria; phylum Actinomycetota; class Actinomycetes; order Actinomycetales; family Microbacteriaceae; genus Agromyces; species Agromyces humi. Next base: position 127 of record NZ_WJSP02000005.1, read on the forward strand.
CTGACCCGCCAACCCTGGCGGGCCGCGACGGTCGGAGACGAGAACCGACCATGTCCCGCACCAACGCGCACACCCCCGCATGCGTGCTGCAGCTCCGACCGGAGCACCAGATCCACATCAACCACTACTGCGGCCGAAACGGCCGAGCCTGCGACGCCGGCGAGACCGTCACCGCCACCACCCTCACCCCGTGGTGCAGCTGGGACATCCCGTGGCAGGAAGAGCGCCGCCACTGGGGCGGGTACCGGAACGCGAAGAAGGACCGCCACGACGCGTGGTGGGGCCCGGACCGCGCCCACACCCGCGACACCCTCCACGACCTCGTGAAGGCCCACCGCGGCGGCGACCTTCTCGACGACACCGACCAGCCCGACACCGGCCACCGCCACACCCCGTGGCGCGGCGGGTACTGGGACTGACGACCACTGAACGGAGGAACACCGTGACGAAGCTCATCGCGATTGACCCGCCCGGCTGCGGCTGCACCGAGTGCATCGTCGGTGAGTACCGCCCGTTCGACCATGCCACCGCCGGTGAGCTGTACCTGCTGCTCACCGGCGAACTGGGCGACAACGTCGGGTACATCTCGGCCGGCGAGATCTCCGACGAGATCGACAGATTCACCGGCATGGACTGGAGCCTCGCGATCCAGCAAGCGAACGAAATCAGAAACGCCAATCTCAGCCTGCGGTAAGCAGGCGCGCCGGCCGTCAGGTCGGCACTCGGCCCATTTGAGTAATGAAGCTCGGGGAGGTTCTCAGCCTCCAGGGAGCCGGTTCAAGTCCGGCATGGGTCACCAGCGGTGTAGGGCAGTCCGGTAGCCCGCCTGGCTCATTCCCAGGAAGTCGCGGGTTCGAATCCCGTCACCGCAACCAACCAAGCGGCCGCGCATGAACGCGACGACCGACTTCGAAAGGACCACCTCATGGACCGCCCCGCCCTCGAGCGCAAACACGCCGACCTCGGCCTCCGGTTCACCCCCGGCGGTCTCGGATCCTTCCCGGTGCAGGCGTACGGGTGGTTGGGGGAGGACCGGTTCTACTTCCGGTTCCGGCACGACTGCGCGCAGTTGCGGGTCGGGCCGGTGGACGCGGCGTTGAACGAAGCGGAAGCGCTCCGGAGCGTGCAGCAGGAGGTGGCGTTCCGTGAACGGGACCAGATCAAGCTTGCGCTGCTCGGTCCGGACGCCGATGAGATGGAGCGCCGCTGGGCGGAGGTCCTCTCGTCCCGCCGGATCGGCAAGCGGCCGCAGCACGCAGGCACTCCGGACTTCTACCCGAACCGCGTGACCCGGCACGCGTTCCGTTCCAATGTCACCGGTGAGGAGTACGCCGGGACCTTGGAGCGGGGCGAGTTCGTCGCGCTGTTCGAGGAGATGATGCTGGACCTGCAGCCTGTACCGGAGGAGCAGCAGATCAACGAGCACACCATCGAGTGGCTCCGGAAGGGCGGCCTCTGGCCGCTCGGGACGCTCTGACCCGCTGCGAGCTGTTCCCGCGCATGTAGTTCACGGCGGCACGGCACCACCCCTTGAGGGCCAGGTGCTCTGCCGCCCCACTTTGCCGACGTGGCCCAACTGGTAGGGCATCTGCTTCCCAAGCAGAGGGTTGCGGGTTCGAGCCCCGTCGTCGGCTCCAGTCAGTCCCGGTCGCCGCGGCCTCCGCCGTCGCCCCACCAGCCATCGTTGGTGTCGTCGTCGCGGTCCCGGCCGTGACGACCCCCACCCTCGACCGGCGCCGGCTCCTCAGTCGGCTCAACCTCCGGCTCAGGGACGTACTCATCCTCGGAGCTCGCCTGCTCCTGCAGCTCGGTGATCTGCTGCTGCAAGCGCGCCTGCTCGTCGAGGAGGCGTTGACGTTCCACGGCGTCCGCTGCAGCCTCAGCGAGAGCGATCTCAGTGTCGATCTGCTTGTCGAGATCCTGGCGGACGAGCTCCATCGCGTCGACGATCTTCCCAAACCGGGTGTCGTCGACCTTCCCGGCTCCCCGGGCGGCGGTGAGAGCCGCGCCGAGCTCATCGAGCGCCCCGATGGCGGACTTCCAGTCACCTGCAGCGGAAGCTGTGCTCGCGTCCACGACGTACCCGCGCAACGCGGCCGCGGTCGCCTGGTCGTACGCCGGCGCACACGCGGACAGGAAGAGGACCGCCGCCACAGCCATGACGGCGCGCACGCCCGAACGCATCCCAACTCCTCTTGCCCGGATACGAGGATACGTGCCGCGGAGAGCGCCTCCGTACCTGAGCCGCGCATGAACTGATCGACTAGAGGAGCAGCATGGACGAAGACGATTGGGCAGCCGAGTACCGCGCGACCCTCGAGCCACAGCAGACCTACCCGCCCGGCACCGCCTGGGCTGACCTGCCGGACACCATCGAGCGGAAATGCTGCCTGTACAAGTCCTGCGGCAACACGACAATCGTGAAGACGGCCGTCCCGTTGATCGACCTGGACAGCCCGACAGGTTCGCGGCACGGATACGTGTACGCCCGCGAAAGCAACGGCGACTACTACTTCCGGGTGTGCGACACCGTCGACGAGCTCATCGAACGGGTGTGCGACACCGTCGACGAGCTCATCGAACGGGTGAACGACCCGACGTACTGGCCGGTCCGGGAGGGCTGACCGACCGCCGCCTTCTGGTGGCGGGCCACGGGGTGTGGCGAAGTTTGGTATCGCGCGCCGTTCGGGACGGCGAGGCCGCAGGTTCGAACCCTGTCACCCCGACGCGGGAGGGTCACACCTTCCACAACGACGCCGTCAAGCGGCCGAGCCATCTGGGTGCGGCGGGGCGGACGGCGTCGTCCGGGCCTCTAGCTCAGTTGGTAGAGCAGCGTCCTTTTAAGTCGCGGGTCGTCGGTTCGAGCCCGACGGGGCCCACCCACACGCACCGGTAGCTCAGCCCAGCAGAGCACCCGCCCGACACGCGGAAGGTCGCAGGAGCGAAGCCTGCCCGGTGCACCACCACCGCCCACGCGGCGCACTACGTGCGGATGTCTTCCAGCAGTCCAGGATCCCCGGCTTCCACCCGGGCAACGCCGGTGCGAATCCGGTCATCCGCTCCAGTCTCAGAGTTCCCCAGCCTCAGCGCGGCGGAGGATCTCGTCCATGCCGGTCACCACGCCGTTCCAGTCCTCGCGGAGCATCTCCATCCACCGCGGGGCGACCTGAGCTGGTGGAGCACCGACAGAGAGCCCAAGGTCAGCGAAGCGGCGGCTGGAGGGGTCACCTTCCGCGCCTTCCTCTCCGAGTCCGAGCACAGACGTCCACCGGTTCCTGAGGGTGGTGAGGTCGAAGAACGCGATCTGGTGCGCCCGGACCCGAATCACCAGCCCGTCGGGGTGGTAGTCGGATTGCCGAATGGACGCCTGCACACCGGGCCACATCGCGCGCAGGCGACCGTCGATGTCCTGCATGATCTTCTTCTCGAAGAACCCAGCCACGTCGCGTCCCTTCATCGTCGGTGGATGGAGCCTATCGGTGCCGGCCAACCGGCAGTGATCGTCTTTTGCCACCCCCAACACTGGGAGTCCCATCCGCACGCCACCCTCGGTACCGTCGGAAGGCCCCCGCGCCCTACGGCGGACCTGAACGGAGATCAGTCATGGTCGACATCACTCCCGGATCGGCAGACGGGCCGAGCGGCGCAACGGACAGCCACCCGGTCTCGGATCCCGTCCCGGGGGACGCACCCGTCGAGGCGACGGCGGCAACGCCGGCGCCGGGAGGACCACCTCCGGCTCCGCCGAGCACGGTAGGTCCCGTCTGGAAGGCGCCGTGGTTCCTACCGACCGTGGTCGGCGCGGGCGCCCTGGTTGTCGGAATCCTCGTCGGCGTAGCGATCGGCGTCCCGGTCGGATCCTCTGCAACCGAGTCGCGGCTGAAGCAGGAAGCGGCGTCCGCCGCTGCCGCCGCGGAGAAGGCAGCGGAAGAGGCGAAGTCCACGTTCTTCGCTGACGCCGTCAAGAAGTGCAACCTCGTCGCGTACGCCGACGTCGAAGATGACGGCACCACCCTGATCATCGACGGTGAAGGGGAAGACGCGCTGTCAGGCGACATCGACTTCACCGGCCTGGACTGCGTCATCGACGCGGTCGGCACGCCGAGCCGTGTAAGGGAGCTGATGTACGAGACCCGCAGCCTCGACGGTCGCCAATCAGGCAACTGGGAGGCGGAGGACGCCGAGATCGAGGCGTCATGGTCGTACCACCCGGACGATGGACTGGACATCATCTTCGAGCTCGTAAACTGATCCACGGCCTGGGCGGCCGCAACGCCCCACGCGGATGTAGCGCAGCTGGTAGCGCGTCACCTTGCCAAGGTGAAGGTCGCGGGTTCGAACCCCGTCATCCGCTCAAATATCTGGCCGGTTGGGCGCCATCAGCCCCGGCCGACGCCGCCCCACCCAACACGTCATCACGCGGCTGTAGCTCAGCGGAAGAGCGCCCGGTTTCGGCCCGGGGTGTCGGGAGTTCGAATCTCTCCAGTCGCACCGCCCGCGCATGTACGTTCCCCACCTGTGAGGAGCCGCATGCCGACCAGCACCGACCGTGCCGAACGCCCGGCCCGTCGGCCGGCGCGCACCCCGATCAGGGAGTTGAACCTCTACGACCTCGCCCGCCAGCGAACCACCGAGTCGGTCGGGGAAGCGGAGATCGACTGGATCCCCTCTGGGAAGTACCTCGACCAGGTTGCCGCGGTCATGGCTGGCGTCGGGCAGGACCGTTCCAGCGACTGAGCTTTCAGGGCGCGGCGAGCACCGTGGACTGCGCGGCAAGTTTCCGTGCGGCTGACCGCGGTGACCCCAACGCAGAGGTGAGCTTGGACGTCCTGGTGACCGTTGCGGTGTCCGCCGCCGGGTACCAAGTGAACACAGCCTCCCACCACTTCAACTGGCACCGGTAGTACGCGTACATGCGGGTTTCGTCGGCGGCAACGAGGATCGCGGCGTGCTCCTCACCGGGCATCAGGTGGCACCCCACGTCCGCCACCCTCAACTCGTTCGCCACGAGCTTGTCCAACTCGATCACCGTCGCAAACGTGTTCTGACGCTCCATATCGGATGATGGCACGGCGGCTCCTTCGGGTTCCCAGTTCCGAGCACTGTACTGCTTCGCCGGCACCGTTCGGGAACCCATCTCTCGCCCCTGTAGCTCAGTTGGCAAGAGCGTCCCACTCGTAATGGGAAGGTCACCGGTTCGATTCCGGTCAGGGGCTCCACGCGCTCGTAGTTCAGCGGAGAGAACGCTGGCTTGCGAAGCCAGAAGTCGCAGGTTCGAATCCTGCCGAGCGCACCAATTACCTCACAGCCCGAGACCCGAAACCGCCTGCCGGGTACGCGGTCTTCCCCTACGACCGGTCGCCCGCGCATGTGACGGGTGATGGAACCGCTCACCTCGACGCTCACATGCCGGCTCTACACGTTCGCTCGACGTGCCGGCACCGCCCTGGCTGAGACGTACGACGTCACCGACCGCCGCGGCGACCTCATCGGGTACGTCCGGCTCCGCCACGGGGTCTTCAAGGCGGTCGCCTACCCGGCGAACGGCTCGAAACCCCTCGCCCTCGAGGTGGAGCTCGGCGGCCGGCGAGCCACGTTCACCACCGACCGGGAACGCCGCCGATACCTGGCGAAAGCAGCGACCGCCATCCGCAAAGCCATCAAGACCGCAGCCAAGGAGGCCGCCAGATGACCGCTACCCTCACCCGAACCCAGACCCGCGCTCTCGCCACCATCGCCGAGATCATCGAGGTCGCCCCGATCCCCGACGCCGACGCGATCGAACGAGTCCGCGTGCGCGGCTGGGACGTCGTCGTCAAGAAGGGCGAGTTCCGCCCCGGCGACCTCTGCGTCTACATCGAGGTGGACTCCCACCTTGATGTCACCGACCCGAGGTTCGCGTTCCTCGCACCGCGGGGCACCCGCACCACCCTCGAAGGGTTCACCGGGCATGTCCTGAAGACCGCGAAGCTTCGCGGCCAGTACTCCCAGGGGATCGTGTTCCCGGTCGCGGAGTTCCCGGAGGTCGCCGGGTACGCGGCCGGTGACGACGTCACCGACGTGCTCGGGATCGTCAAATGGGAGCCGCCGATCCCCGCCGCGCTGGCCGGCCTCGCCCGTGGTGCGTTCCCATCCGGGATTGCCCAGACCGACGAGGAGCGCATCCAGAACCTCGCGCTCATCCTCACCGCACGCGACCATGACTGGATCCCCACGGAGAAGGTCGACGGCACGTCCATGACGGCATTCATCGAACCCGACTACGACGGTATCGCCGGCCGGAACTGGGACCTTCAGTTCGCCGAGAACCACTCCATGTGGAAGTTGGCGTTCGAGCATGATCTCCATGGCGCCCTTCGCCGGGCGTACCCCGACGCGACCAAGGCTGCCGTGCAAGGGGAGCTGTTCGGCGCCGGCGTCCAGGGGAACCCGCTGAAGCTGAACGAAGCGCGGTTCGCCGCGTTCACCGTCCAGGTCGACGGCGTGGAGATCCCCCGAGGCGAGTGGCCGGCGGAGGTCGCCGCCCTCTCCGTCCCGGTTTATGACCTCCCGTACCCGGCCACCGTCGACGAGGCGCTCGCGCAGGTCGAAGGCCTGAAGTCGCTGATCGCTCCCGACCGCGCCGCCGAAGGCATCGTCTGGCGGGCCGCGGACACGGCGCAGGTGAAGGCGGGGGACTACTACGTCCGTGCTTCATGGAAGGCCATCTCGAACAGGTACGCCATGAAGAACGATCGCTGACCTCACAACTTCCGCCGGGTGGCACCGGTGGGCGCGCGCCAGCGTACGGCGCCCGGATCGACGGCCGGAACTGGCATCCGTCGAGGCTTGGCCGGTCATCAGGCACAACCCTCCTCGAGGTGACGTATCGAGGCGCGCAGGGGGCCACCGGTAATACCGGCCCGTGCATCAGGAAGCGAACCCCTGGCCGTGACCTTGCCGCCAACAAGGAAGCCGGCACATGGTGGCTGTAGCTCAGCGGTAGAGCGCCCGGTTGTGGTCCGGGAAGTCGCGGGTTCGAACCCCGTCAGTCACCCCACGCACGCGTAGCTCAGCGGCAGAGCACCTCGTTTACACCGAGGATGTCGGGGGTTCGATCCCCTCCGCGTGCACCAGTCCGCGCATGGTGTGACCACGGCCGAAGATCGGCCCACCCCGACTCGAAGGATCACGGATGCCCGGCCCTCTCCATCTCGTCTCGCTGATTGCCGCGGCAGCAGCGGCGTTCGCTGCGGCGCTCTTCGGACTCTTTGGAGTCGTAAACGCCCAAGTGGCTGAAGACCAGGACCGCGTCCACCTACGCGAGTACGCCTCTGACGTCTACGCGGTCGAGCTGTCCGACGCCCAGGCCGACGACCTCACCAAGGAGTCGCTCACGAAGCGCATCCGGGAGACATCCGTGACCCAGGACGGCGTCCGCTACACAGTCCACGCGGTACGGGACGCCGACGACGATTACATCCTCGTCCTCCCAGACGGGAGCGAACTCCCGAAGCGCTGAGTACGGCCGGACCCGCGCATGTGATCGTCATGAAGGATCGCATCGGAGCATCAGCCCTCACGCTCGGCGGTGTCGGGCTCATCGGCGAGATCGGGTTCATCACCGCTGACATCAACGGCGCCGACCCCGACCTCGCAAACATCGGTGCGGTGGTCAGCCTGGGCGTCGTGTTCGTCGCCCTCGTCCTCGGACATGTCGCAGACCGGCTCCGCGAAGACTCCACAGCACCGTCCGCTCCCGTCCAGTGGTGGGAGTGACCAAGCCCGCTCACAGCTGATGTGAGCGCCACGCCCTAGTAGCTCAGAGGCCAGAGCAGCCGCCTTGTAAGCGGAAGGTTCGCGGGTTCGACTCCCGCCTGGGGCTCTCAACAACCGACCTGGAGACCACGATGTCCAAGCTCCGCGCCTCCATCGAGGAGGCCACACACCACTTCCGTCACAACGGGATGAGCTCCACTGACGCGAACCGCCTCGAGGGTGAGCTCCACAGAGAATTCGGGCTTGGCCTCCACACCGTCGTCGTGAGCTTCGGCGATGAGGTCGTCACCTCCTGGATCACCGACCGCTACATCAGCCCGTACTCCGACCCGCGAGCACCAGACGTTGAAGCCGCCGCGTGGCTCCGGGAGAAGCTCGGCATCCAGGTCCAGGCCGGCGGTGACCGCGAGTGGGGGTCCGACACCCTCCGCAGGTACGCGTCCGCTGAGACCGTGCAGAAGTGCGGCCTCTGACCGGGTAGGCAACGGTGGGGCAGGATGGTCGCATGGCCGACGACGCCCTCCAGTACGCGCTCCGCGCTGAATGCGAGGCGCCGCTCGACCTATTCGCGGCCGCGAACCACGAACTCGTCGAATGGTGGACGTTCACGGTCGTAGCGTTCGGTGAACCTGACGATGATCCCGGTGAGACCGCCGCGGTCGCCCAGGTGGCGGTCATCCGCAACCTCGACGACGACCCGACCGTCTGGTGGACCTTGCTTGACAGCGACTCTGCCGATCTCGCCGAAGCCGGCGCCGGGCTGCACGAGAAACTGCTCGAGGACCCGGACTGGTTCGCCGACACGTGGGCTGACCACCTCGTCATCGTCGACCATGTCACCGTCGAGGCTGCGCACCGCGGCCGCGGGCTCAGCGGGCAGATCATCCAGGCGATCGAGCGGATGTTCCCGGACGGGCTGTTGATCCTCATCCCCTCCGATCTCGACGAACGTGGGACCGTCCCGGCCGACCCGGCGCATGTCAGCCCGGCCGATCCGCGCCGCAGCCCGGAGAACTACCGGAAGCTCCGTGAGCACTGGCAGTCCGTCGGGTTCGAAGACCTCGCCGGGAAGACGATGTACCTGCCGCGGGAACGCGGCTGAGCCCGTCGATCGTCGAACGTCCGCGCATGGACGTCATGGCATCACCACGCCTCCGTGGCCGAAAGGACAAGGCAGCGGCCTTCTAATCCGCAGAGTGCAGGTTCGAGTCCTGCCGGGGGCGCCAACACGGCTGGCGGCCGACTCCGCCGAAACACCACCCCGCGCCAAGGCGCCAGACGAAAGGGACGACCATGTCCAACACCCAGTTCCCCGTCGAGCTTCGCGGCGCGAAGTCGCCCACGCTCCTCTGGGCTCACGAGCACGAGATCGAGCAGGCCGCTCTGCAGCAGCTCCGCAACATCGCAGCCCTGGAATGGGTGCACAAGCTGGCCGTGATGCCGGACGTTCATTTCGGGCTGGGGGCTACGGTTGGCTCGGTCATCGCGATGGAGCAGGCGATCAGCCCGTCCGCCGTCGGCGTCGACATCGGCTGCGGTGTGTCCGCTGTCCGCACGAGCCTGACCGTCTCCGACCTCGACGACCTTCACGGCCTCCGCCTGAAGATCGAGGAGGCGATCCCGGTCGGGTTCAACGGACACGACTCCGCGGTGAACGTCCGCCGCCTCGGTCTCGACCGCGGCTGGGACAACTTCTGGGGTTCATTCCGCGACCTCCACTCCGGTGTCCAGAAGCTCGAAGGCCGCGCCCAGGCGCAGCTCGGGTCGCTAGGCGGCGGGAACCACTTCATCGAGGTGTGCTCAGACTCCGAGGACCGGATCTGGCTTACTCTGCACTCCGGCTCCCGGAACATCGGGAAGGAGCTCGCTGAGCGTCACATCCAGATCGCGAAGAAGCTTCCGCACAACCAGGACCTGCCCGACCGTGACCTGGCGGTGTTCTTCCGAGACACCCCGGAGATGCGGGCGTACCGTCACGACCTCGAGTGGGCTCAGGAGTTCGCGCTCCGTTCCCGCGCGGTCATGATGGGCCTGTTCAAGGAGCAGGTCGCGAAGCACTTCGAGTCGAAGGGCGTCACGTTCGACGAGCCGATCAACGTCCACCACAACTACGTTGCGGAGGAGGAGATCGACGGCCGAATGATGCTCGTGACCCGGAAGGGCGCGATCCGCGCCGGCGGGGGAGAGCTCGCGCTCATCCCCGGCTCGATGGGCACCGGATCGTACGTGGTCCGTGGTCTCGGGAACGACCTGTCGATGCAGTCCGCGTCACACGGCGCCGGCCGCCGCCTGTCTCGCGGGGCAGCAAAGCGCGCGTTCGCCGGAGACGACGACGGTGCATCGGCGATCGCCGAGCAGCTCGGCAACATCGAGTCCCGCCGCGACAGCGGCATCCTCGACGAGCTCCCCGGGGCGTACAAGGACATTCACAGCGTGATCGACGCCCAGTCCGACCTGGTCGAGGTCGTCGAGCACCTCGAGACGCTCATGTGCGTGAAGGGGTAGGAGCAGTACGGCGGAGCGTTGCGGTGAACCCGTAGCGCTCCGCCATCCGGTCCGAACCCGCAGTTCCATTCGCCTCACCGAGACAGGAACCCCTCGAATGTCCACTAGCACGACGACCTCCCGCGACCTGACCGGTCTTCCGATCGATCAGCGCGGCCATAGGCACATCTCCCGACGAAGCGGCGAACCGCCCGTGGCGTTGCAGTTCGGCTCGGAAGGCGAGGACGGCGCCAAATGGTTCGGGCTAGACCTGTTCGGCGCCGTGTTCTCCTGCGAGCTGTGCGACGCCTACGCTTCCTGGACCGTGGTGGAGGACAGCGACGGGAACCCCGTTTCCGTCGCCGCGAAGACAGAATGCTCGCTTCCTGAGGGGATCACCACGGTCATCGAGCTGGCGGTGCCGAGCGGCAAGATGATCGTCAACGACGACCTGCGCCCGCTCTACAGCTGGAGCGATCCTGAACGCGGCAAGCCCAGCTACAACTCTGTCGCCGGACAGGCGCTGGCTATCGAAGAGATGGCCGAGCAAGGCTGCGCGTACGGTCCGGTTCTCAACAGCAGCCCGTCGCTGATCCGCACCGGCGACGACCAGTACATCATCAGCCACTACGACTCCGAGCTCGGCCCAGGCGAAGATGACAACCCGCACGGCGAAGCGCTGGCATCGGTCTGCACGGACCTGTGGGCGTACTCCATCGCCGACTACGACGACTGGTTGTCGAAGCTCACCGAATGGCTGGCACAGCCTGATGCCGACCTGGAGAATTCCTGGCGGATGAAGGATCTCGCCGCCTGGTTCAGGAGCGGTGCTGACCCGAAGGACCTTCCGTGGACGATCACCGTTGTCGACGTGACCCCCGGCGTGTACCGGTTCACCCACCACACAGGTGAGGCCGCCTTCGATCACGACGCTTGGCCGGCGATCTTCGCGCACGTCGAACGGATCCGCTGACCCACCGACGGCGCGTCTGGGGACTGTGCCACTCGAAGAGGGGCCACACGTTTTCTCCGTGGCAGCACGCGGTCTGGGAGGCTTGCAGGATGTCCACCATTCCGCCACCTCCGGGGCAGCAGCCGGAGCCCGCAGCATCTCAGCCGACTGACCCGTATGGCGCACCGCCGGCAGGTCAGCCGTATGGCGCCCCGGTCGCCGCTCCGACGTTCCCGTACGGGGCGCCGCAGCCGGTCGGGCCAGCGCCGTCAACCACGAACGGACTCGGGATCGCATCGATCATTCTCGGCGGTGTCGGGCTGCTTCTCGCGTTCATCCCGTTCGTGGGGCTGTTCGGTGGGTTCCTCGCGTTTGTCGGGCTGGTTCTCGGCATCATCGGAATCCTGCAGAAGAACAAGTCGCGGGTCACCGCGATCATCGGAACGTCCCTGTCCGGGCTGGCGTTGCTCCTGTCGATCCTGATGGCGATCACGTACGCGGCCGTCCTGGTCAACGCGGTCGACGAGGCCGGCATCGACGCTCCCGCTGTGGTTGAGGAAGGCGACGACGCCGCGCAGCCCGCAGATGAGACACCCGCGGAACCCGAGCTCGGCACCCGTGAGAACCCGGCGCCGTTCGGGTCCACCGTCGTCGTCGACACCCTCGACGGGCCCGTGTGGGAGGTCACCGCGGGTGCCCCGAATCTCGACATCACCGCCGACGTGAAGGCTGCCAACCAGTTCAACGACGACCCGGCACCGGGTAACGCGTACGCGTCCCTGCCTGTGACGATCAAGTACGTCGGTGAGGAGTCCGGCGCGCCATTCGATCTGTCGTTCACCTACGTGAGCCCGGCAGGGCAGTCGTACGACGGCTCCTACGTGGTCATGGACGGGCAACTGTCCGACATCTCCGAGCTCTACACGGACGCGAGCGGCACCGGCACGGTCATCATCGAGATCCCCGTCGAAGGCGCCGCAGCCGGGGTCTGGGGCGTGGAGTACATCCTCGCCGGCGAGCCGATCTTCTTCGGCAACGCCCAGTAGGCGAAACGCACCATCGAGGGTCGGGTCGCACAGCGCGGCCCGGCCCTCACCCATGCCGGAACCCGCGCATGGTGCATCCAACAGGACGAGCTGAGCACCGGCTGTCCTGTCACCCGGCCAGGCGGCGGTCCATCCCCGCCTGGTCGGAGCCATGATCCCCCATGGTGTAACGGCAGCACGGCAGCCTTTGGAGCTGTCAGGTCTTGGTTCGAATCCAGGTGGGGGAGCGTGATCCGGGCACGGATCTGGCAACATAGGCACGCGCTCCAGCGCCCCACACCCGAAGGACGACGTTGATCCGCACCCCCTCGAAGCCGCGCCCTGAGTGGCGTTCCAGGTTCGACAGCATCGGCTTCACGTTCTACGACATGGAGTCCGAAGGTGGCCGCCCGTACTGGCAGGAGGAGGCCGCGTACGGCTTCACTCTCGGCGAGGTGGACGCCCTCGAAGCGGTGACGAAGGAACTCTTCGGCCTGTGCATGGAAGCTGTCGAGCACATCGTCCGTAACGGCCGGTTCGCGGAGTTCGGGATCCCGACGTTCCTGCACGAGCTCGTCGCACGCTCCTGGGATGAGGACGACCCCACCGTGTACGGCCGGTTCGACCTCGCGTACGACGGCGGCGACACGATCAAGATGCTCGAGTTCAACGCCGACACCCCGACATCGCTTGTCGAGTCCGCCGCCGCGCAGTGGCAATGGCTGGTCGAGTCCCGCGGAGAGGACGCCGACCAGTTCAACGCCATCCATGAGCTCCTCGTCGAGCAGTGGGAGCACATCCGCACGGAGCGGCTCGCCCTGCCAGCCGGTGCCCGCCTGCACCTCGCGTCGCTTCACAACACCGGCGACGGCGAACTGATCGTCGAGGACGCCGACACAGTCGGCTACATGGCGGAGACGGCGAAGGCCGCCGGGTTCGACACGAAGCAGATCTTCATGGAGGACGTCCAGTTCGACGTCGACCGGCGCCGCTTCATCGACTCCGACGGCGAACCGATCGAGCGGATCTTCAAGCTGTACCCATGGGAGTGGATGGTCCGCGAGCAGTTCGCGGAGCTTCTCACCTCCACCCGCGACAGCACCGTCTGGATCGAACCGATCTGGAAGATGCTGCTGTCGAACAAGCAGCTGCTCGTGGTGCTGTGGGAGCTGTTCCCCGGCCATCCGAACCTGCTCCCGGCGTACACCTCACAGGAGATGCTCGCAGGCCGTGAGTATGTCTCCAAGCCGAAGCTCGGCCGGGAAGGCGCGAACGTCACCATCTACGACCAAGGCGGCCGCCCCGTCGCCCAGCAGGGCGGCGAATACGGCGAGGAAGGGTTCGTGTTCCAGGAGCGCGCCACACTCGGCCAGGTCGACGGGAAGACCGTCATCGTCGGCTCCTGGGTCGTCGGGGAGACCCCTGCCGGCATCGACATCCGCGAGACCAGCGGCCCGATCACCGGCGACCTCGCCGAGTTCGTCCCGCACTACATCATCGACGCCGAGGAGAGCCGTTGACCGCCACCCGCCGCCGCGGACAGCTCGAGCTGTCCGGAGTCGCAACCCACCGACCGTCCGCCCCGAAGATCGCCACGGCGATCGGTGTGGCCGGCGCCATGTTCCTCCTCGCCGGCTGCGCGACATTCCCGGAGGACGGGGAAGTCGTCACCGGCGCCGACGGTGAGAACTACGTCCTCCCGGACGGCACGGAGCGTCCGGTCTACCGGTCGAAGGAAGACTGCATCGCCGACGTCACCGAGCAGATGAAGAAGCTCGCCGACGCCGGTGAGCCCGTCCAGGGGGACCCTGACCAGTTGTGCGAGTCATCCGACGGGTATCACGGCCACTACGGCGGCGGGGCCCTCTGGCTCGGTCCGCTCCTGTTCTCCGGCTCCCGATGGGATTCACCGCGTGTGAGCTCCTGGGCGCCGGTCACCCAAGGCGGGTTCGCGAAGCCCGGCTCCGTCGCGCACTCCGACGTCGTCGAGAAGGCCCCGGCCGGGGCGAAGGTGGGCACCCGGGCACCGCTGTCCGGCGGGTTCGGGTCGTCAGGGAAGGCAGCTGGATTCGGGTCCTCGGCGAAGTCCGGCTCGCATTCCGGGTCGTTCGGCGGGTAACCCGCGCATGTAGACATCGAACAGGGTCCTCACGGGTCCTGGACCGGTCGTCTCACCGCGACCGCGGCATATCGCGGGATTAGATACCCCGCACGCCCTCAACGGTCGGAAGGCCGGTGAGGTGCGGGCCCATAGCTCATCAGGTAGAGCGTCTCGCTGGCAGCGAGAAGGTAGCAGGTTCGAGACCTGTTGGGTCCACAAGGTCAGGGCAAACCTGACCCCACGCAGCGACAAGGGTCACCTTCGGCTGCCGCGTTCACGCCCCCGTAGCTCAGTGGTACGAGCGCTCCCTTGGTATGGGAGAGGTCCCGAGTTCAATCCTCGGCAGGGGCTCGAGACCGGAAAAGCCGGTCTTACGCAGCGTCAATTCTGGCGACCGACGCTGCGGCACCGGGGTGTAGCTCAGCTTGGTAGAGCGCCCGCTTTGGGAGCGGGAGGTCGCAGGTTCGAATCCTGTCACCCCGACGTGGAACACAACACCGCCTTCGCGAAGGACGCCTAAGAGCCATGCTCACCTTCGACTGGGTGACCTCCGACCACCACTTCTCTCACGCCCGGATCATCGAGTTCTGCGACCGGCCGTTCTCCTCGGTCGGCCACATGAACGGCGAGTTGATCCGCCGCTGGAACAGCGTCGTCGGACCAACCGACACCGTCCTTCACCTAGGCGACCTGAACCTCGGCCCGTTCGACCAATCGCTCGCGCTGACGATGGCGCTGAACGGCGACAGAGTGCTCATGCCCGGGAACCACGACCGAGTGTCTACCGCGACGAACAAGCCCGCGTACGTCGAGACGTTCCGGAAGCGGTACGAGTCTGCCGGGTGGACGGTCGTTGACGAGATCGTCGACGTCGAAGTTTCCGGACAGCGCCGGCTCCTCGCGAGCCACTACCCCTACCGGGGCGACTCCCGCAAGGACGTCGAACGGTACGCCGGCCACCGCCCGGTCGACACCGGCCTTCCGCTCCTCCACGGGCACACCCATTCGAAGGAAGCGACCCGGCCCGGCAGCCGCGAGTTCCACGTCGGCGTCGACGCACACGACTTCACCCCCGTGCACGTCTCGGTCATCGAGGCGTGGCTCGACACGCTGCCCTGACCGGAAGCACAGTCCCGCCGCGCATGGATGGTGCATGACGGAGAACACCACCCCACGGACCTGGGACGTGCACGGCATGGACTACGGCCCTGACACGCGCGGGACCCGGTACCGGCACTTCGGCGAACACCGCTGGGTGCGGCTCTGGGGCGACCACCCGATCGTTCCGGGGCGGCTCATCGAAGATCCCGACGGAGGCCTCATGGGCTGGCTCGACGCCGACCAGCCAGGACGGGGAATCCACATGGTGGAGCTCCGCCAGCTGTTCCCGATGCAGTTCCCCTACGGCGTCCAAACCGAAGTGGATGCCGGTGGAGGGGAGCCGATCCCACTCCGGTTCGAGCCCCTAGAGGCGGCAGAGTCCAACTGATCCACCGCGGCCAACTGGCCGCATGTCTCACCCCTGAAGATCGCCGCCCAGGCCGTGATCTCCATGGCGTCTTGCCCGAGTGGCTAGGGGCTCGCCTGCAAAGCGAGAGACGTCGGTTCGAACCCGACAGACGCCTCGATCTTCATCCACTGTGGGGTCTTCGACGACGACGACCAACGCCCAGAAAGTAGCAACACCGACCGAACTACCCGAACACCGAGAGAGGAAAGAACCCCGTGACCGCCGCAGTCGTCGTGCTGAACGCCAGCTTCGAACCGCTCGGGATTGTCTCGCTTCACCGAGCGATGGCGTTCCTGCTGAAGGAGCGCGCCGTCATCGTCGAAGCGGTCCCCGGTCAGACGGTCCGGTCAGCGACAGCGGAGTACCCGTTCCCTCGAGTTGTGCAGTTCCGGGAGATGGTGCGCGTCCCCTACAAGTACGGTGTGCAGCCATGGACTCGCGAAGGTGTCCTGCAGCGCGACCGTGGTCTTGGGTGTGCGTACTGCACCAAGCCAGCACGGCCGACGACGATCGACCACATCATGCCGAAGTCGCGGTTCGTCGGGAACCCGAACACCTGGCTGAACACGATCGCAGCTCACACCGAGTGCAACGGCCGGAAGGCCGACCGCACCCCGCTCGAGGCGGGCATGCCGCTGCGCTACCAGCCGCGTGAGGTGACTACGAGGGACACGCTGCTCGTCGCGATGGCAGAGGTCGGCGCTGACCTGGTCGCCTTGGGGCTCGCCTAGTCGTCGTCCGCGGGGTCCTTCTCGACGGCGTCCTCGTCCCAGCGCCCGCCGGAGAGCAGGTTGAGGTACGCGGCGAACGCCGCCGGTTCCTCTTCCGGCGTGATGCCGTGCTCGGCCCTGTACTCCGCCCAGCTCTGCCGGTCGTTCACCTTTCAACGGTGGGCGACCGGCACGGGCTGGCGCAAGCCCTTGCCCGGCGCGAGCCCCTGGGCATGCGAGAAGCCCCGCCCCCGATGTTGCTGGGGCGGGGCTTCTCGTTTTCGCGCTGGACCTACGCGCTGAATGCGCCGCGCTTGCGCGCGACGAGGAACACGCCACCTGCGGCGATCAGCGTCAGGGCCGCGGTGAGCGGGCCTGCGAGACCGAAGCCGGTGTCGGGGTGGCCCTCCTCGGCGACGGCCGCAGCGGCTGCAGCCTTCACCGTGATGGTGCCGGACTGGTACTCGACGCCTGCGGTGTCGACGAGCACGATGTGGTGCTCGCCGGCCGGGGCGTTCGCCGGAATCTTCACGTAGCCGTCGATCTTGCCGTCGGCGTCAGCGGTGAGCTCGCCGAGGAGGATCGGGTCGGAGTGCAGGTAGACCTTGACGACCTCGTTGGCCTTGAAGCCCGAGCCGGTCACGCGGAAGTCCTCACCGGCGACAGCGTCAGCTGCCGGGACGGTGTTGGCTGGCTTCGGGGCCTCGGCGCCGGGGTTCTCCGTGCCGGGGTTCTCGGTGCCGGGGTTCTCGGTGCCAGGGTTCTCCCCACCGGGGTTCTCCCCACCGGGGTTCTCGCCGCCGGGGTTCTCCCCACCGGGGTTCTCGCCGCCGGGGTTCTCGCCGCCGTCACCGGGCTCCTCGCCGCCGTCACCAGGCTCCTCGCCGCCGGGGTTGCCCCCGCCGTCGCCAGGCTCCTCGCCGCCGTCACCGGGCTCCTCGCCGCCGTCACCAGGCTCCTCGCCGCCACCGGGCTCCTCGCAGTCCTCGGCCGTGGCCGGGCGCGACTGCTCCTCGGTGTCGCCGATCGCGGTCTCGCCGGGGACGAACGACTGCGTCGGGACGTCCCAGACCCAGTCGTAGCTCTCGGCGCCGTAGTGCGTCCATGCGAAGACGCCAGCCTCACAGTCGAGCGTCTCGGGGCCGTCGTACGCGGCTGCCGTGGTGACCGGGTCGGGCTTGACGTCGTCGGCGCCAGGACCGCAGTCAGCGGCTGCGCGCTCGTCGACAGTGGCGTCACGGGTGGTGTCGGTGACGTCGCCGCCGGTGGTGCCGGCGGGGTCCTCGATCCACGTGTCGGTGCCGCCGTCATCTGCCTCATCCCACACCCAGTCCTGCAGGACGGCGGAGGTGATGCGGATCGGGATGCTGCCGTCGAGACAGTTGGCGGGGCCGGTGGCCTCGGTGATCTCAGCGGTCACCTCGACGGCGTCCGGCTTCGGGCTGTCGGGCGCGGCGAACGCCGGCGACACGAATGCCCCAGCGACGCCCGAGCCGACCAGGACACCGGTCAGCGCGAGTGCGCCGAGCCGGGTGGTGCTCTTCTTCATGTTGGTCCTTTGGTGGATTGCGTGATTCGCGGCGGCCGCCAGCAGCTGCAATATGCACACGGACGCCGCAGGAGCATTCCCAGCGGGAACGCACCGTTGCCTCCTCATGCACACGCCGCCGCAAAACCGGGAGGATTCCCGGACACGGACGCCGAGAACCACATGCGCGGGAATCCCGCGCATGAACTTCGTATGCGCCGCCACCGGATCTTCACCATCGCCGGCGAGCTGCTCCTCACCGCTGGAGTGCTCGTCCTGCTGTACCTCGGATGGAAGCTGTGGTGGCAGGACACGATCGCCGCGCAGCAGCAGACCGCAGCGGCGTCGGCGCAGTCCGAGGAATGGATCGACGAGTTCGACCATTCCGGCCGGACCGGCGTCGACTTCGACAAGTACGACCCGCCGGTCGGCGTCGCCCCGGCCACAGATCAGGGGTTCGCGGTGCTGTACGTCCCGAGGTACGGCGCTGACTACCGACGCAACATCGCTGAAGGGTTCAGCGACCAGGTGCTCGACAGCTTCGACCTTGGCATCGGCCACTACCCGGGCACCCAGATGCCCGGTGAGGTGGGGAACTTCGCGATCGCCGGTCACCGCTCCGCGTACGGCGGGGCGATGCACTGGATCGACCAGCTGCAGCCCGGGGATCCGATCATCGTGCAGACCGCCGACGGCTGGTACACGTACCGGTACCGGAGCTCGGAGATCATCGAACCGTCCGAGATCGAGGTGGTGCTGCCCGTCCCGCGGCAGCCTGGCGTCGCGCCGGTGAAGCGGACGATCACCCTGACCACCTGCGACCCGCTGTACTCGTCCGAGCACCGCTGGGTGGCGTACGGCGAGTTCGAGTCGTTCTCCGCACCGAACGACCCGCCCGCCGATGTCGAACACCTCGTCAACCAGTAGCCGGAGGCCCACCATGTACGCAGCCTTGTTCCGCACCCTTCCAGGTCCGCTGTGGCTTCGGATCGTCCTCGTCGTGATCCTCGCCGCGGCGATCGTGCTCGCCCTGTTCGCCTGGGGATACCCGTGGATGGACACGATCATCGACCCGCAGGACGTCACGGTCGCCGACCCGGCCGCGCATGAGTAGTGGCATGACCACCATCGCCGCCGACCTCGAGGTCGAGCAGATCAACATCAAGTTCAAGCGACTCCACCCCGACGCAGTCATCCCGAAGCAGGCGAAGTACGGCGACGCCGGCGTCGACGCCCGCTCCGTCGACACGTACGTCCTCGAGCCCGGCGACACCGTCCTCGTCCACACCGGCTTCGCGGTCGAGATGCCGTACGACACCGTCATGCAGGTGTGCTCCCGTTCCGGGCTCGCGCTGAACCACTCGATCATCGTGCTGAACGCCCCCGGCCTCGTCGACGCCGGCTACCGCGGCGAGATCATGGTCATCCTCCATAACGCCAGCCGGAAGCAGTTCACCGTGAACCCCGGCGACCGGATCGCACAGCTGATGTTCCAGCGGTACCTCGTCCCGGTGTTCGTCGAGACCAACGAACTGTCCGCTTCGGATCGAGGCGCCGGAGGCGCCGGCCACACCGGAATCGCCTGATCCGCGAGGGTCCTCGGCTGGGTGTGAAACCTGAGTCACAGACCACTCTTCTCCCAGCTTTTCCCCAGCCGTTGACGCCCGAAACGGCCGCCCCGCAAACATCTGGCGTCATACGCTTTCAGACGTCCAGTGCAGGGCATGCGCTGGGCAGCAAGGGTGCCCGACCACAGTTTCGGGTTCTGGGGTCGGGCGGGCTGAGAAGGGGCCGCTTTCATCGGGTGAGTGGCCCCTTCTACCCCCACGGTCGCCGCATGGCCCAGAGGTATGCAACACCTCGACCTCCCCGCCGCCGAGTCCGCCCGCGATGACATCGCCTCGCTTCCGCCTGCAGCTCGAGCGGAGATCTCCGCCCACGCGCTCAGCACCGTCGACTACACGTACTGGCTGAAGAAGGCTGCCGCGACCGCCGTCGCAGCCGACCCGGACGCCGAAACGTTCCTGTCGACACTCGACCCCGACCCCGGCGTGAACGGCCCGGCCGTCGCCGCCCTCGTCGAGCCGCTGATCGGACGAGGTGTCCACCGGGCGCAGCTGTGGCTGCTCACCGGCGCGTACGACGGGCATCTGGCCGCCGCTGCCGCGTGATTCCGCGCATGGGAGTGGCATGAGCATCCCCTTCACCGTCCTCCTCGACATCGACAAGCCGATCGCGATGTGGGAAGAAGGCGTCGTCGACCTGGCACGGGAGATGCACCCCGACGTGGAGGTCGCTGATGCCGGCACCCGTGAGGTGTATGACTTCCTGCCCGTCACTCCGGAGCCGGAGCGTTCGTCCCTCCTCGCGGCGATGAACGCGCCCGGACTGTATCGAGGGTTCCAGGTGGTCGAGCATGCCCTCGAGACCATCGACCTGCTGCTCTCCGACGGGGTGAACGTCAAGCTCTGCTCGACACCATCACCGACGAACCCGACCTGCGCGTCCGACAAGTACTGGTGGGTCGGGGAACTCAGCAGGGAGCTCGTCAAGCGAACCACCCTGACGTTCGACAAGACGATGTGCATGGGCCACGTCCTCGTCGACGACAAGGACGTCATCACCGGCGACAACCCGAACCCGATGTGGGAACGGATCATCTACGACGCGCCGTACAACCAGCACGCGACCGGCCTGCGCCTGTACGACTGGCGCGACCTGCCGGCCATGCTCGAACCGATCCGGTTCTCGTACGAGCGGCGTGCAGCATGACCGGACCAGCCGTCCTCACTCGCGCCGCCTCCGAGGCCGCGTGGCTCGAGCGAATGCGGAACCACCCGATGCGGGGCCTCATGCCGTTCACAGTCCTCATGGACATGGATGGGCCGACAACCCACTGGTACCGGTACATCGTCGACGAGACGAAACGCCGGAACCCCGGCCTCCACGTCCACGAGCCGCACGAGCACACCAGCTGGAAGATGCTCTCGGAGCTGCCTGCCGACGAAGCTGCCGCGATGAACGAGGTCATGAGCAGCCCTGGACTGTACCGGACTATGACCGCCACCCCCGGCGCTAAGGAAGCGATCGCGGGCATGTTGGAGCTCGGCTGGCTCGTGCGGTTCTGCAGCACAGCGTCGCTGGACAACCCGACCTGCGCGTCCGACAAGCTCGTCTGGCTGGAAGAGGAGTACAGCCGCGACCTTGCCAAGACGGCGATCCTCACCGGTGACAAGACCTTCGCTCTCGGCCATGTGATCGTCGACGACAAGGACAAGATCACCGGCGACAACCCGAACCCGGTGTGGCTGCACACCGTCTTCGATGCCCCGTACAACCAGGGAGCACAGGGGCCGAGGATTGCCGCCGACTGGTCCAACTGGTACGAGGTGCTCGGCCCGCTCGCTGAGGCAGCCACGGCCTGATGAGCGGACGTCGGCGCGCGCGGAGCCGGACACACCCGATCACCGTCGGGTTCGAGGTGCTCCTCACCGTCGGCGTCCTCACCTGCGGATACCTCGGCTGGAAACTCACCCCGGATCCGCCCGCACCGCCGGTCCAGGTTGAGGCGGCAGGTCTCGCGAGCGACGACTGGGAAGCGGAGTTCGCGTCCCTGTCACGCAGGACCGGCCCAGAACTCGAGCGAATCGCTGACGAGGAGTACCGGAACCTCAACACCGACCCAGCCGACATCGGCACGGTCGTCGGAGTGCTGTACGCACCGAGGCTAGGGGACCAGTTCAAGGTGACGATCCTCGAAGGCACGAACAAGGACGACATCCTCGACACCGGCGCCGCCGGCCGCTACCAGCAGACCGCGCAACTCGGCGGCGCCGGGAACGCGGTGATCACCGCTCACCGTTCCGCGTACGGTTCGCCGTTCTGGAACCTTGCCGAGCTCCGCGTCGGCGACCCGATCTACGTCGAAACCGTCGACGGCTGGTACGAGTACCGGTACCGGAACTCCGCGTACGTCGACCCGTCCCAGATCTCCGTTCTCAACGACTGGCCGGACACCGAGAACATCGGGTTCGACCACCTCCTCACCCTCATCTCCTGCAACCCGCGATACGTGGCCAGCGAACGCCTCGTCGCGTACGCCCTGCTCGAGTCGTTCACGCCACGGAGCGAACCCGCACCGGCGGACGTCGCACCTCTCCTCGACATCGAACCTGACCGTGGGGTGCACTGGTGACCGGCAAGGGCACGGTCGCGATCGCCGCGGCCGCTGCAGCATCGATCGGCGCTGCCGCGATCCTCTGGGCTCTCGTCCTCTCCGCGCCGGCACCGGAACCTCCACAGGTCGTGCTCATCGTCCCCACGCTCGAGCCCGACGCGCCGGCGGCACCGCCTCCGGTGTACGCAGCGGAGATGACCGACTCCGGCGCCAGGCGGTTCTTCGACCACGTCGCCACCCAGGTCGCCGCGACGGGGAGCATGGACGGCGGCGCCTACGCTGCAGCGTTCGTCGCTGCCGGAGTGCCAGGCGAACTCGTGGAAGCAAGCGAATCGGTCACCACCGACGGATATGCGGCTGAGACCGTGCAGTTCTCCGTCCGCTGGGCCGACCGGTGCGTGATCGGCGACGTCGGCCACGGCACCTACACCTCGCAGGTCGAACCAGCGTTCCACTGGGGCACCTGCCTGGCCGGGAACACACGCCCGCGCACCTGGTAGTCGCCGCATGCCTCCCCGATAAGCGCGCATTGCGCGGCTTCCGGGACGGCAAGGAGTGCGCAATCGACACCGCGGACGATCTGAACCGTCTACGCGCCTGCGTTCACTCGATCCCGGACGACCCGCCCGTCTACGGGACGTGGTGGGCTGGAGATGAGGGTCGCTGGCTGTACGACCAGATCGCTGAACGGTTCGGGACACCGATCTCCGCGTGGCTGCGGCGGCGGTTCGGGACGCCCTGCGACCCCTACGACGTGGCGAACACCGCTGTCGACATCCTCGCAAGGCCCACCTCCCTCTCCGGCCTGCAGTCCGCGTACGAGCCGTGGACGTACCTGTACTCGATGATCCGGCGGGAGCTCAGCAAGCAGCTCGGCGGGTTCTTCCGGGTGGATGTCGGCGGTGACCTCAGCCGGGTGTGCGAGGAGGCGCGCGAGGAATCTCCGCTCACCCCCGTCGACGAAGCCGTCGACCAGGTGACTCGGATCCTCGCCCCACACGCGGGGATGCCACCGAACCGGCTCCGCGAACTCGTCGCGTACTTCGCCGACCACGGAGACCGGAACCTCTCGCACCTCCACTCCGTCGCCGCACGCGACCCTGAGCTCCTCCAGCGCGGATACACGAAGGGTCAGATCCTCGCCGCCGCGAACGCGGTGCTCGGCGCCCGACCTCGGCATTGGGAAGCGTCCATCCTCGGCGAAGTGATCCGGGACCGCGACTGGACGCCAGCAGCATCACCGGCGCACTGGCGGGCGATCGAGAAGTTCGGACGGCGGATGCGCCAACCAGAAGGGACCGACGTCCAGGAGTTCGCACGCGCCGGCTGATGAGCGTCTTCGCCGCATGTCCACCCGATGCCCGGCAGCCCCGCGCTGCCCGAACCGGAGGACCCACACCATGACCGATTCGTCCGTCACCAACCCGTACGAGGTCGACATCCTTCGCGGACGCCGCGCAGGCGACGAAGTGGTCGCTAAAGCACTCGACACCCTCGCAACCCTCCTCGCCGGCGGTGACGAACGGGCAGCGCTCGAAGCTGCAGCGTCACGGTTCCAGAGCTACGACATCGGCAGGTCGTTCGCGCGCGCCACCGCCGGGCTCGACCTCGGCACGATGACTCTCCGCGAAGTCCTCGCAGCCGAACCGGTGATCCCCGAATCCGTCCGCCGGCTCGTCGAATACGACCTCAACACCCCGGTCGAAAACATCCTCGCCCGCGCGGCGCAGCGGATCACCGAGCACCGAACGCTGCAGCGTCGCCTCTGGACGTCCTCACTCCCTGGCTTCGTCGCATTCACCGCCGCAGCCGCGCTCGTCTGGGTGGACGCGACGTACATCATCCCGGAGTACGTGAACACCTTCGCCAACCTGAACGCGGACGTTCCACCCCTGGCTTCAACGGTCGTCGACGCCGCATCCGTCGCCCAAGTCGTCGCCGTGTGGGCTCTCGGAGCTGTCGTCGCGGCCGTCCTGTTCCTCGCGACGTTCGGCCGTGCCGTCCCGGCGGTCCGCGCAGCCGTCGAACGGGCGTCGTTCCTCATCCCCGGTGTCGGACCTGCGATCAAGCTGGCTGCCGTCTCCCGGTTCCTGGAGGTGCTCGGCGACCTGCTGGCGGCTGGCGCACCAGAGCGTGAAGCACTCCGCGCAGCCGGCGAAGCGGCCGGGCCGGAGACGTTCCGCCGGGCCGGGAACGCAGCCGAAAGTGTCGCGGACCTCGCTTCGGTCAAGCTGCTCCCGGAGTCGGCGCGGTTCCTGTTCAACGCGAACGCTGGCGCGGTCGACCAGATCGCCCGGCGCTCCGCCCAGAAGTACCTTGCAGCCTCCAACGAGCAGCTCGACGTGTTCTCCCGCGTGGCCGAGCCGTTCGGGAGCGTCGCCGCGTACACCCTCGCCGTCGTTGTGGTGCTCGCGTCCGTCGCCCCGCTGTTCGCTATCGCCCCAGCGTTGGCTGCCTTCACCGGCTGATGAGCGTCACAGCCAACCCCGACCTCACGTCGCACGGAAGGCCTCTCGCTGCACCGGCGCCATGGATGGTCGCCACCCTCACAGCCGCTGCAACGAACGCTGCAGCGATCCCTGCCGGGCCGGTGTACCAGCTGACCCTGACCGCCGTCGCGTTCGTCGCTGGCCTCCTCGGGCAGGTCGAACCTCGCGGCGGGACGCTCAACGCCTGGCAGCTGCTCTCGTTCACCGCGGTGGTCGCCGGGACTGTGGCGACAGCGCAGGCACTCGGGACCGGGAGGGCTCCAGCGCTTGTGGCCATCGTCGTCGCATCCCTCACCGCGATCGTGTTCCTGGCGATGTCCGCAACCGGTGGGGCTGCGTCCGGCGATGTGAAGCTCGCCCCGCTGGTCGCCGCGGCAGCCGCGACCATTGACACGATCACCGCCGGCCTCTGGGTGGGATCCACGGTCCTGATCATGGGCGGCGCAACCGTCCTGTCCACGGTCCGTCGCGACAACCCTGAAACACCTCGACCCCTGGCCGCGTTCATGGCGGCCGGCATACCGATCGCGGTCGCGGTGACGTTCTGGTTCAGGCCGGAGTTGGTGGCGCTTCTCGCCTGAACACCCTCGCAAGGTTCAACCCGCGCATGAGCGTCCCGACATGCCCGGCAGAAGCTGGGCTTCGACGACCGGAAGACCCGAATGCGTGAACCCGACAGCCGCTCACAGCAGCCGAACACGAGGTGGTGCTGACGTGGCGGCCGGACACCTCGGCGAGCTCGCCCGGCCGGAACCAACCGGTGATCCCGTGCGTGACCTTGCCGCGTCCAGCTTCCAGGTGTTCGACGTGGTGCTCGACACCGAGGACGGCCGCGCCGTCATCCTCGACGGTACCGGGCATGCGCCCGACGAGATCGTCACGTTCGTCACCCACTCGGACGCGCCGCACACCTTCGTGCAGTACCCCGGCCTGGCCTCGGTGATCCGGGTCGAGCAGGGCCTGTTCGCGTGGCGTGACGACGAGCTCGTCGAATCCCCGCGCGGGCGCCCCGTGACGTTGGTCACGGAGATCCGGAAGACCGCACTGTCCGGCCGACCAGTCCTCGAGGACGACGCACCCGACGGCCCGCGCATGTTCGTCACGCACCTGAACCCCATGGAGGCCGCAGCGTGACCGACACCGCCGAGCTCAGCCGCACCCGAACGAAGATCGACCTGGTCGGATCCTTCGACAACCTCGTCTCGTTCATCGGCGAGCCAGAAACGTTCGACGTGCGCACGCAGGTGCATCTCGCAGATGCGTTCGCGCAGATGGAGCAGGCGAAGCAACGCCGCATCGGCAACCTCCTCGAGCTGGCATCCCAGACCTCCGACGCCGCCGTGAAAGCGCGGCTGCAGCGCATCGCAGCGGAGCTCCTCGGGGTGGAGGGGGTGGCGCCGTGACCTTCACCGTGCTGATCACCGGCAGCCGAGAGATCAAGCATCGCGAGACGATCGCCGCCGTCCTGAAGCAGACATGGATCGACGCGGGACGGGTCCCGCTGCACCTCATCGCCGGAGGCGCCCGAGGCGCCGACCGGATGGCCGCGGCCATTGCACGGCAGAACCCTGGCCGTCTCACCGTCGAAGAGCACTACGCGAACTGGCACCCGAACGGCCGCGACAAGCCGAAGGACAACTACGCCGGGTTCACCCGCAACCAGCTGATGGTCGACCTCGGCCCCGACATCTGCCTCGCATTCCTGAAACGCGGGGAACGCAACAGCGGCACCCGCGACTGCATCCGCCGAGCCAAGAAGGCCGGCATCCCCGTCATCGAAACCTGGGAGGACTGAATGACCTACGCCAGCACGTTCGAGCACCACGGTGCCGACTACGCGATCATCCACATCGACGGCCGCGAGTTCCGGCTCCTCGAGCAACGCCAGGAGCACTGGGGGACCACCAACGGCATCTACGTCACGACCCTCGAGGCGGACCCCTCGTCGACACCCACCATCCTCGCCAACATCGCGAGACGCTGGATCGACGAGAACCCCGCAACTCTCGACGTCGGCGTGAAGGTGAAGGTCGGTAGCCTCTACGGGGTGTTCCTCGGCCGTGATTCCGGGACCTGCGTCGTCGCACTCGAAGGACGCCGCGGACCTGCCCGATATCCCGCTCGGATGGTGCGCCCCGCCTGAGGTAGTCTCCGTTCGAGATGGAGCTGCCCAAACGAAACACCACCCATCAGGTCATCGACGAGCTCGATGTCCGCGCTGTCGCGTCCCTGATTCAGAACCCGCAACGCGGCAAAGCAGTGCTCGTGGTCACAACACCAGGTCAGACGGGTGTGCCGACCTTTGACGTCGACCGTCTCGTGCACGACGTCGAACCGGACGCCGCGGTCTTCGTGATCCCAGCCGGGCCGCTCTCATTCCACCTCACGGCACACCTGCCCGAAGGCATGGCCGTGTACGGGGGAGCTGCACGGGTGTTCCCGCCACCGCCATTCACATCCGAAGACGCACCCGTGTTCCTCGCCTACGACAAGACCGAAGCGGCAGCCAAACACCACGCTGTCGTCCGGTGCGCTTTGGACGCGACGCGTGGGGTGCAGTCCAGGCGGGGGATCTACACCACTGAAACCGTCCCCAGCTCATCTGCGGCGACGGAGCCACCGGTCGTTGCAGCACAGGCGGCGGCTGGAGCAGGGTCACCGGCCGAGCGACGGACCGCGCTGCAGCAAGCATTGGCCGCCAACCATCAGCTTCGCGCGACCATCGACCAACTTCAGACGTTGCACAACGACGAGCTCCGGAAGGAGATCGCCGCCGGGAACGAGCTCCGCACGCGCCTCGCCGCGAAGACCGGCAAGCCGGCAGCGTCGAAGGCCCGCGAGAAGGTGACGGTCGCCGCGCAGCCGGTCCTCTGGGACGCATTCACCAACCCGGAGGACGCGGTCCGCCACGCCATTCTCGTCACCTGGGTGGACCGGATCCCCGCTGGTCAGAAGCTGGACAGCCCGCTCCCGCAGTACACCGTCGGGGAGGAGTTCGCCGAGACGCTCAAGCCTCAGGAGCCGTCGATTCAGACGAAAGCCCTGCGGTGCATCGTCGACGTGCTCACCGGCTCGCAGGGAACCCGCGGAACCCACCCGCTCCGCCTCGGCATGGCCGGGAACGAGCAGCCGGTGATCCGTGAGGACGGTGCCGTGTGCATGCGGGCGTACGTGGAGACGAACACCCCGGCCGCCCGCCGGCTGCACTTCTGGAAACTGCAAGACGGGTCCGTGGAGCTCTCCCGGGTCGTCAAACACGACGACCTCACACCCTGAACCAGCCCAAGGATTGCGGGACCGCACACATCTCCCTATGACACCAACCCGGGGAGGTGCAGATGCGCCGTCGTGCTACCACGTTCCTCGCGACCCTCCTCGCCACCCTCCTGATCGCCCCCTCGATCGCACACGCCGGCTCGAAGGAAGACGAAGTCTTCTCCCTCGTCAACCAGCACCGCGCGAACGCCGGGCTGCCGGCCCTCATACGGGACAGCACCCTCGACGCGGCCGCGCTCGAATGGGCGCAGTACATGACCCGCACCGGCGACTTCAACCACTCCAGCAACGACTGGCGTGCAGCCAGGATCCCCGGCGGTTGGCGGAGCAACGGGGAGAACATCGCCGAGGGGTTCGGCACGTCCACGTCCGTGATGGACGCGTGGATGTCGTCACCAGGCCACCGGCAGAACATCCTCCAACCCGTGTACACCCGCATCGGGATCGCATTCGACCCAGCCGGGTACGAATGGGTCCAAGTCTTCGCCGGGTACACCTCCGATGGAGCGCCGGCGCCCGCTCCGCCGCCCGCACCGGAACCCGAACCGGATCCGGAACCTGCCGACGATCCCGAGCCCGCCTCCGCCGATCAGCACTCCGCACACGGCGGCCCCGGAGACGGCGGTCCGCCCGCAGCGGCGCCGGAAGAGCAGAAACCCACCCTCACGCGCCCAGACATCCGTGGGCCGAGCTCACCGCTGACCAGCACCGACCCCGGCAGCCAAAACGTGAAGGCTGAGTTCGTCACCGCGTCGGGCGGGATGATCGGCTCCATCGGGCCGGTCACCGCTTACACGTCCACGTTCCGCTCACCCTCCCCGGCGCCGATCCTCGCGATCAGCGTCGCGTTCGCCGGCCTCACCGCGCTGCTCGCCATCGCCGCCGGTACGCTCGTCCTCGCAGCACTCCGCAGAGACCGCAGGTACCGATAGCCCGCGCATGAGGTCTCCAAGAGAAGGAGACCCCACCCATGAGCGCACCCGTGTACGCGTACTGCGAGACGATCACGGCAGGACCGACGACCCGGAACCACATCCGCCCGATCACCGAAGCCGGGCTGAAGACGGGCGGCGGCGCTGACACGGTCGCGATCTGCGGCCGCGAGGTCGCTTGGGACCTCCGCACCGCGGACATCTACCACCTTCCCGGCGTCACCGCCGAGGGCGTCGACTGGATCTGCGCGAACTGCCGCGCTGAGGCGGAGCGGATCGCCGCGGCAACACCGAAGCCGGCACCCAAGGCAACCCTGCTCGAGCGGATCACCGGCCGGGCGCGTTCGTGACCCTCGAACTGCCTACGTTCGGTGACGCGTTCGCCGACGTGGTCGCCGGGCTGCCCGCCTGGGCGTGGGTCGCCGCAGCCGCCGTCGGAGTCCTCGTCGTCTGGAACCTCGCACGAGCGATCCGCCGCGGCATCCGCCGGGCGGTCGGCGCGGGCTTCCTCGCGATCGCCGTCTTCGGAGCGATGCCGGGCATCCCCGCGATCATCGCTGCCACCCAGACCAATGAGTCTCGTGTTGCCGCCGTCACCGGGTACATCGAGCAGCGCTACGGCGTCCCGATCGACGAGGAAGCCGCCGCCGAGCTCCTCTCCGGCGACGTCCCCAGCGACCTCTCCGGCATCCTGTACGTCGTCGAGCCCGCCGGCGATCTCCTCGAACTGGCCAACGAAGGCTGACCCGGCACGGTTCCCGCGCATGTGAGTCGCACCGGGCATACCTCGCGCCCGGAACGAAGGAGCAACACGTGCACGAGCCCACCCACGAGAACCTCGAACTGACCAGCCGCGGCCTGGACATCCGGTTCCTGATGCCGTCGATCGCGATGGGCGCCGCGGCGTTCGTGTCGACCATCATCCTGTTCGCCGCTTTCGCGAACGCCAACCCGGTCACCGCATGGATCGGGTTCGTGCTTTACCTGGTCTCCAGTGTCGGGTTCGTGGCCGCGCTCATCTACAACGGGCTGCAGCTGAAGGTGATCGACCAGGCACGCGCAGGACAACTCGCCGACTACATCTTCGAACGTCACGGCCTCGACCTCAGCGAAGACGCCGCGAAGGCGTTCCTGAAGCGCCACGAGATCGCCACCCGCCTCGGCACCATCCGCCTCGTCGCGCACGTCGACGGCGGCTGGGTGCTCACCACCGGCGCCGGGAAGACCCTCACCTCCGGCATCGACCTGACCGGCGCCGCGGCCGCCGCGGCCTGATGGACACGATCCGGCTCGAAGATCTCGTCTGGGGCGGTGCCAGCGGTCTCGACGCCGCCGGCGCCGCCGAGGTGTCCGCGCTTCACGCCGCGCTCGTCGCAGCTGGCGGGCTCCCGGCGAACGTCATCGCCGAAGCCCACCAGCTCATCGCCGAGCGTCGCATCAACGGACTCCCGATCACAGTGATCATGGACGACGAAGAACTCCCCATCCCGCTGCCGCACTCCGACGACCTCCTCGCGCTCGGCCGTCCGCCAGCCCGGCAGCTGCGGATGGCGCTGGCGGCCTGATCCGCGAACCGCGCATGGTACGGGCATGATGAACGTTGTGAACGAGATGCGGACCGAACTCCCCATGAAGGGGATGGACACCGCCCTGCTGTCCGACGCCATCATCCACGAGCTCAACGACCCGGACTCCGTCCAGACCATCCGCGACGCGATCTCGTTCGCCGCCTACTACCACCGGAACGACACCCGAGCACAGCGCGGCCCGCTCCCACGCGGGCCGTACATCGAGCACCCGCTGAGGAACACGCTCCGCCTGGTCCGCTACGGCGTCCGGGACGTCTCAGTGATCGTCGCGTCGATCCTGCACGACACCGTCGAAGACCACGCCGCCGAGATCGGCGAGGAACACTGCACCGACGCGAACGCCGAGGGTGCGCTGAAGGTGATCCGGTCGATGTTCGGCGAAGAGGTGGCCAACATCGTCCGAGGGGTCACCAACCCGGACCATCCTGCCGGGTTGACCCGTGCGGAGAAGCACGACCGCTACCGTTCACACGTCGCCGAGGCGATCGCCGACCCGAAAGTCGCGCTCGTCAAGGTCAGCGACTTCGTCGACAACGCCTGCAGCCTCTCCTACACCGCCGACGGCAACGCCCGAATGACCCGGAACCTCGCCGCGAAGTACGAACCGCTCTTCCCGGTGTTCGAAGACCGGATGGTCCACCCTGACATCATCGCGCTCGGCGCCAACACAGGCGAGATCCGCCGCCACCTGCAGCACGGTGCCGTCACCCT
Organism: Agromyces humi; assembly: GCF_009720255.1. Classification (GTDB taxonomy): domain Bacteria; phylum Actinomycetota; class Actinomycetes; order Actinomycetales; family Microbacteriaceae; genus Agromyces; species Agromyces humi. Next base: position 31,369 of record NZ_WJSP02000005.1, read on the forward strand.
CGCCGCGGCGGCCGCCGCGGCCGCTGAGGCGGTGAAGTGATGGCGGACACCCGCACCGTTCACGCCACCCACCCCGACGGCACCCAGGTGGTGCGGTACGACCGTGCCGGCAAATGGTTCGAGGAGCACCCCGCACGGCAGTACCGGCGGCTTCACCTCTGGGATGCCGTCAGACGTTCGCTCGAGCTTGAAGCGGACGGCGGGCAGATCCTTCTCGGACGACACGGCGGAACCCGATTCGACGCGAAGGTCCGCGAAGAACGCATACAGCGCGCCAAAGCCGTCCGCGCGGCCAACCCTGACGTCTGCGGAGCGCTCATCCCCAGGAGGGTGCGGCCGGACGAATACGTCTGGGAGCCGTGCCAGAAGCCATTCGCGCACGACGACCGCGGCCACTCCCCAGAACTGCCGGCATGAGCGTCCCACTGCCGATCTTCGGTGAACTCGTCGACGGCGACATGGACCTGATCCGCGCCGCCAAGCAGGCCCTCGACGTGCCGTTCCTCGTCAGCCCCCGCCCGGCCAACCCCGAGCTCCGCGGGAACCTTCGCGTCCTCGCCATCCGGAACCGACCCACCTACCTCTGCGAGAACGTCCTCGTGCCAGACCCGCACGACGCCACCGCCCTCAGGTCGGCGCTCGCGTGGACACTGCGCGTCACCGACACCCACCACCTGGCGCTCACCGTGGACGAGATGGTGCTGCCGCTGCTCCGCGGCGCCTTGGGTCCCGGGGTGCGCGAGCTCATTGACGAGCCGGCCCCGGCGCCAGCCACTCCGGAAGGGAAGGTCCAGCCGAGGCAGTTCGACGGATGGGCGGCCGCGTCAGAGGTTTTCGCCAACGCCTGACCCTCCCGCCGCGCATGACTGGGCCATGGAGACGAACCAGCCCATCGACCTCACCGCTGTGGACACCGCACTCGCGCGACTGCAGGACACCGTCGAGTCCGCCAGCACCTCACCTGATATGGCTGAGCCGGCAGGCACCGACCTTGCGATCTCCGGTGTCGACACTGCGCTCGCGCTGAAGGAGCGGATGGCGCTGCAGGCGCGCGCCGCGATGAACGCGCAGAAAGCGGCGATGGAGCAGCAAGCGGAGGTGCGGGGCGCGCTCGAACAGGCCCGCCGACAGGCTGATGCGATGATCTCCGAAGCCCGCCGCCGCGAAGCGGAGATCATGGCGAAGCTCGCTCCGATCCTCGAGCAGGCCAAGCTCGCCGCCGAAGGCATCGAGGCGTTGAACCTCTACCTCGGCCGTGACGAGTGGGTGCACACCATCCGGGAGGGCGCGCCCGCGCCGGCGTCCGAGCCGATCACCATCCGACAGAGCGTCGTGGCGTTCGACGAGGAGACCGCGCTGCGCGCCGAGGACGGCGGCATCGACCACATGAACATCAACGAGTTCGACGCGTGGTTGCTCGCCGACCCCGCCAACGTCGATCAGGTGGTGCCCGAGCAGAAGTGCGTCGTCGCTGCGATCGCCAAACGCGCCCTGGTGTTCACCGGCAACCCATGGGAGGACAACGCCCAGAACAAAGCCAACCACGAGTCCTGGCTCATAATCCGCAACGGCGAGAACCTCTACCGGATCAACATCTCCGAGGAGTTCACTGTCGGTGAGCGCCTCGTCCCGAAGGCCGACGAGTTCACCTCGCTGTTCCTGGCCCGCGGCCGGGACGGTGAGCTCGAGCCGCTCCGCCCCGGCACGACAGAGTGGGTGAAAGCGGAGAAGCAAGCGAACGCGCGCACCCGCCACTACATGAAAATCGCCCTCTGCGTACAGGGGCTGATCGATAGGGCGGCCTACCTTCGACCTCTGCCCGGCCCCGTCTCCGTGATCGAGCAGGCGTCGTACGACGCCGGCCACGTCCGGGTGGTCACCGATGGGGAGAACGCCATCGACTCAGGTCGGGCGCCTTTCAACGATTGGCTGGCTGAGAAGCTCAAGATGCTCCGACCCGGCATCCGAGTCGTCGGACACTACCCGTACCGGTACGAAGAGAACCCGTACGGACGACGGGTCTCCAACGTCCACCCGAGCACGGCGCACACGCCGGAGAGCATGGAGGTGCAGACGATCTCCAGGCTCGACAGCGACGGCCAGGCGGTCTTCACCTACGACCGCACCGACAGCGTCTGGACCGAGTACGGCTCCCGGCAGGCGAGAAGCAAAGCCAGCTACACGATCTGGAAGGACACCGCGACGGTCGTCCCCATCGACTTCGTCACCGAGGAGGAGCTGCACTACTACCTCGAGTCCCGCTCCGAGCGCCGGCACTACGTGAAGATGTTCCCCGCCCTCCGCGCCGCCCTCGAGGTGCTGAGCCGCGAACGCAAGGAGGAGGCACCGTTCCGAGCGCTCCTGTCCGCGGAGCTGCAGAAGAAGTTCAACTCCGACGCGGTCGACGCAGATCGCCAGACCGACGAGCTCGTCCGCTGGTGGAAGGTCGCCAACAAGTGGAACCGCGCGCTCAACGGCGCACCGGACGACGAAGCGAAGGCGGCACGGGTGATCCTCAAGGAAGCCACCCGCCGCGCGAAGATCGCCGAAGCCGGCGGCGACGACAAGATCGTCGAGAAGCTCCGCGCTGACCACGACGACGTCCTCGTCATCGCCAGACGAACCAATGACCTCGTCGTCGTGCAGCGCATCAACCGGAAGTGGCCGTGCCAGGACGACAAGTACAGGACCAAGGTCGCCGTCGAGAACTTTTTCGTTCGGATCACCGTCGTGAAGCCCTCCGGTGACGTCGTGGAGGTTCGGGACTGGCAGCACCTCACGCGCTCCGCGATCGCCAAGTGGCAGGTTCTCTGGCAGGACGCCGCATGGGAGCAGTGGGACATCAACGGCTCCTGGGCGTCGCACCTGACCGACCCGGAGATCGACGAGGTGATCGAGAAGGCCCTCGCGTTCGCCGCCGCGAACGGGTGGACCCCGATAAGCATCAGCCTCTCCGAGGACAGCATGTACACCCTCGCGATCCGGGGAAAGCTGCACTACGTCGACGGCCACGCACCGGTTGCCCCGGCTGAAGGGGAGGAGCTCACCGGCACCTACGACAAGAGCTTCACCAGCAAGTCCAGGGACATCGGTGCGCGCGAAGCGGGCAAGTTCGAGACCAACAAGTACTCGCACGACGAGAACTGGACCCGACCGTACCGCAACCACTGGCGCCCCGACGAGCCCGCCCCCGGAACACGGATGCTGGCGCCGTGGGAGTCCGACAGCGAGCGGCACCGTATCGTCTGGGTGGACGAGGACGCCGTGGAAGCCGCCCGGTCCGCGGCGGACGAGTGGAACGTCGCCGACCTCCGGCGGAGCGACCTGGCCACCGAGGCCACCAAGCTGTTCAGCGCCATCGAGCACGGATGGCTGGACCGTGAATGGGAGCGGCGCCGTCTTCGCTTCATCGAGGACTACGGCGACGCGTCACTCTGGGACGACCACAAGAAGGCAGTCACCGTCCACCTGCCCACCGACCACCGCGGTGCCAAGCGCGGGGCGAAGCCGACCAGCTGGGCGGGGCTCCGCGCCGAGATCACCGACGCGGTTCAGGGACGTCGCGACATCCGCGGGCTCACCGTCGCCGAAGCGTTCGGCGCTGCAGCCGTGAAGGACTGGCCGGACGAGATCGCATCCCTCAGCTTCCCTGCTGCAGCTGAATAAGCGGAGGGCCGCCTCAGAGCACCGAACGGTGCGTCCGCGCATGTACCACCCGTGACGAAACCGACCCTCGATAACCTCACCGCCCGCCTCTCAGAGGCAGAGCGTGTCCGCGACGAGCTCCGAGACCACCTCTCCGCGGCGCTCGACGAGATCTACGCGCTCCGCCGTGGCGCAGCGTTCGAGGCGGCAGGGCTGAAGGCGACACTCGACATGAAGTCGTTCCCGAAGTCGCGGCGAACGGTCACCGAGCAGCAGACCGACCGGCTGATCAAGTCCGCCCGCGGGAACGCCCAGCTCGCCTACGCGGGGGAGTACTCCATCCACCTTGACGCGGCCACCGAGGCCGCCGGCGCGGAGAACCACCTCACCATGTCGATGTGGGTCAGCGACCGCGGACGCCGCTGAATGCCGCACACAAACTCCTGCATGACGAGCACGGCGCCACAGCGCACGCGACCCGCAACGGCCGCGGAGCTGTGACCGAACTCATCTACTTCTCCAGCGTGTCCGGCAACACACACCGGTTCGCGGAGAAGCTCGGCCGAGACTCGGCCAGGTTGCCGCTCAGAGCGAACGACCCGGCCATCGAAGCGGTTTCGCCGTATGTCTTACTCCTGCCGACCTACGGCGGAGGAAACGACGGTGGAGCAGTCCCGAAGCAAGTCATCCGCTTCCTCAACAACCCCGACAACCGGGCGCTGCTGAAAGGCGTGATCGCGGCCGGCAACACCAACTTCGGCGACGCCTACTGCAAAGCAGGCGACGTCGTCGCGCGGAAGTGCAACGTCCCGTTGCTCTACCGCTTCGAACTATTCGGAACCCCAGACGATGTCCGCATCGTCGGCGAAGGATTGGACTCCTTTTGGAAACAGCAGTGATCGGCGCGGCCGACAGAACCCAGCAGTACGACTACCACGCGCTGAACGCGATGCTGAACCTGTACGACGACAACGGACAGATCCAGTTCGGCAAGGACCGTGAAGCGGCCCGGGAGTACTTCCTCCAGCACGTCAACCAGAACACGGTGTTCTTCCACTCGTTCGAGGAGCGCCTCGAGTACCTCATCGAGAAGCAGTACTACGAGCCCGAGCTGTTCGACGTCTATGGCGTCCCGTTCGTCAAGGAGCTCACCAAGAAGGCGTACGCGAAGAAGTTCCGCTTCGAGACGTTCCTCGGCGCGTTCAAGTACTACACCAGCTACACCCTGAAGACCTTCGACGGCCGCCGCTACCTTGAGCGGTTCGAGGACAGGGTCGTCATGACCGCCCTCCTCCTCGCCCGCGGCGACCAGAAGCTCGCCGAGCAGCTCGTCGAGGAGATCATCTCCGGCCGGTTCCAGCCCGCCACCCCGACGTTCCTGAACGCCGGCAAGGCACAGCGGGGCGAGCTCGTCTCGTGCTTCCTGCTCCGCATGGAAGACAACATGGAGTCGATCGCCCGCGGCATCAACTCGGCGCTGCAGCTGTCCAAGCGCGGCGGCGGCGTCGCACTGCTGCTCTCCAACATCCGCGAGTACGGCGCCGCGATCAAGCAGATCGAGAACCAGTCCTCCGGTGTCATCCCGATCATGAAGCTCCTCGAGGACTCGTTCTCCTACGCGAACCAGCTCGGGGCACGCCAGGGTGCCGGCGCCGTGTACCTGTCCGCGCACCACCCGGACATCATGCGGTTCCTCGACACCAAGCGCGAGAACGCTGACGAGAAGATCCGCATCAAGACGCTGTCGCTCGGCGTCGTCGTGCCCGACATCACGTTCGAGCTCGCGAAGAACAACGAGGACATGTACCTCTTCTCGCCGTACGACGTCGAGCGCGTCTACGGGGTCGCGTTCGCCGACCTGCCGATCTCCGACCACTACCGGGAGATGGTGAACGACGCCCGGATCAAGAAGACGAAGATCAACGCGCGGGAGTTCTTCCAGACGATCGCGGAGCTGCAGTTCGAGTCCGGTTACCCCTACATCGTGTTCGAGGACACGGTGAACAAGGCGAACGCCATCAAGGGCCGGATCAACATGTCGAACCTGTGCTCCGAGATCCTCCAGGTGAACACCCCGTCGGCATATAACGAGGACCTCTCCTACGAGACCGTCGGCCGGGATATCTCTTGCAATCTCGGGTCATTGAACATCGCCCTGGCGATGGACGGCGGCAACCTCGGGAAGACCGTCGAGGTCGCCGTACGTGGGCTCACCGCGGTCTCCGACCTGTCGAACATCGGCTCCGTCCCGTCGATCGTGAACGGCAACGACAAGTCGCACGCGATCGGCCTCGGCCAGATGAACCTGCACGGTTACCTTGCCCGCGAGCACATCTTCTACGGCAGGGAGGAGGGCATCGACTTCACGAACATCTACTTCTACACGGTGCTGTACCACGCGCTCCGCGCGTCGAACGAGATCGCCCGCGAGAAGGGCGAGACGTTCGCCGGGTTCGAGGATTCGAAGTACGCCACGGGCGAGTTCTTCGACAAGTACACCGAGCAGGCGTGGGGGCCGCAGACGGAGAAGGTCGCCGGGCTTTTCGAGAAGGCCGGCGTCGACATCCCCACCCAGGAGGACTGGCGGAAGCTCGCCGCGAAGGTGAAGAAGCACGGCCTCTACAACGCGTACCTGCAGGCGGTGCCGCCCACCGGATCGATCTCGTACATCAACAACTCGACGGCGTCGATCCACCCGATCGCCGCAAAGGTGGAGATCCGCAAGGAAGGGAAGCTCGGGCGCGTCTACTTCCCGGCCCCCTTCATGACGAACGACAACCTGGACTACTACCAGGACTCGTACGAGATCGGCTACGAGAAGATCGTCGACACCTACGCTGCGGCGACGCAGCATGTCGACCAGGGCCTCTCGCTGACGTTGTTCTTCAAGGACACGGCGACGACGCGCGACATCAACAAGGCGCAGATCTACGCGTGGAAGAAGGGGATCAAGACGATCTACTACATCCGACTGCGACAGATGGCGCTCGAGGGCACGGAGATGGAAGGCTGCGTCAGCTGCGCGCTCTGAGGTTTCCTCGCTAGAACGGCCGTCCGGGAAACCGGGCGGCCGTTCCGCGCATGAGGCTGGCGACAAGGAACCACTGCCCGCCCCCGACGAAGGGAGACCGCCATGCCGTACCAGCTCGACAAGGAGCCGCTGGAGGTCGTGAAGGCTGTCCGTGACTGGCAGGGTGATGTCTTCGGCGGTGCGACTGGTGCGCAGATCGAGCAGTTCAAGCCGATCGCACACGATGTGGTCGCCACCATCACCGGGCTAAAGGCCGAGCGGGACGTCGCCCTCGGCCACATCGCTGCGGCGCTCACGGCTCAGGCGGCAGGTGACCTCGACCAGGTCGGGAAGCTGCTCGCCCTCGCCAACCACGCCCTGATGGTGCGGATCCCGGTGACCACCATCTGAGTCCCGGCCCGACTATCTTCGCCGCATGTCTCCCAGGCGCGGGCGACCGCATCCGACCACGGAGGGCAAGCGATGAGCACCGGAAGCGAGTTCACACCGCGAGGTGACCGCGAGACGCGGTTCGAGAACGGGAAGGTCCGCCTCGACGAGACACCGGTGGTCCGCCCAGACGGGTCGGAAGGGTTCATCACCACGGTCCACGCCGGCACCGGCTTCGGTGTGGTGGCGATCCCGCGGACCGTCGGGCGCGGCATGAACTTCTACGGGCTGGTCCGCCAGCACCGGCCGGTCACGAACGACTACTCGCTCGAGTTCCCTCGCGGCTGGGCGGCCGACCTGTCCGCCGCTGAGGCGGAGCGTGAGCTCGTCGAGGAGATCAACTGCGAGGTGCTACCGAACCCGGTCCGGATCGGACAGTTCCGGCCGGAGCCTGGGCTCCTCGACACCAACGTCGCCGTGTGGCTGTTCGAGACGAACCCCGGCGAGGACCTGCTGTACCGGGAGGAGAAGTCCGGGGCTACGCACCTGTGGGTGAACGACTCGACCCTCACGAGCCTGGTCACTTCCGGCACCATCACCTGCGGGATCACCCTGGCCGCATGGGCGCTGCTGCTCGCGTCCGGCCGGCACCTTTCCTGAGCTGCCGACAGCGGATTCCGCGCATGTACGCCTCAGACATCTGAGGCGAAAGGGCCCCCATGACCACCACCAGTGTGACCACCTCCGCGACGATCTCGAAGGTCGTCGAACTGCCCACCAAGGCATCCGTCATCTTCACCCTCGTCGGCCCCGCCGCGAAGGCGTTCGCCGACTGGGCGAAGACCTCCACGCACGTGAAGACACTCGAAATCTCTCGTACCTCCGGCCGGTTCAAGACCAAGGCCGGGCAGCTGCGAGGCCTCAGCCCCCGACTGGAGGCGCTCGGGTTCTCGATGGAGGACGCCAGCCCGTCCGTCCGGGTCACGAAGAAGGCCGCCGGGGGACTCGAGCGGACCATCCTCGCCAGCGCGATCGACGAGGCCCGCGAGTCCGCGAGCCGCTACCTCGCGGACGGCTACGAGCTCGGCGCCGCCCACGTAGACGAGGAGTTCGCCTCGACCGGAAACGTCTGGGTGCGACCAAACAAGAAGCCAGCCACCGTGAAGGTGGTCGCCTCGATCATCGTCACGAGCACCATCACCCCCATCCAGTAAGGAAGCACCTTCGCATGACCTCGCAGCACCTCGCCCGCCCCATCAACTGGAACCGCATCCAGGACGACAAGGACCTCGAGGTGTGGAACCGCCTCGTCAACAACTTCTGGCTGCCCGAGAAGGTGCCGCTGTCGAATGACGTGCAGTCGTGGGCGACCCTCACCCCGGAGGAGCAGCAGCTCACCATGCGGGTGTTCACCGGCCTCACCCTGCTGGACACGATCCAGGGCACCGTCGGTGCGGTGTCGCTGATCCCTGACGCGATCACCCCGCACGAGGAGGCCGTCTACACGAACATCGCGTTCATGGAGTCGGTGCACGCGAAGAGCTACTCCTCGATCTTCTCCACGCTCTGCTCCACGAAGGAGATCGACGAGGCGTTCCGCTGGTCCACAGAGAACCCGAATCTGCAGAAGAAGGCGCAGATCGTCCTCGACTACTACCGCGGCGACGACCCGCTGAAGCGGAAGGTCGCATCGACCCTGCTCGAGTCGTTCCTGTTCTACTCCGGCTTCTACCTGCCGATCTACTGGTCGTCGAAGGCGAAGCTGACGAACACCGCGGACCTGGTCCGCCTCATCATCCGCGACGAGGCCGTCCACGGCTACTACATCGGCTACAAGTTCCAGAAGGGCCTCGAGCTCGAGACACAGGAGCGCCGCGACGAGATCAAGGACTACACGTTCAACCTGCTGTTCGAGCTGTACGAGAACGAGGTCCAGTACACCCAGGACCTCTACGACCAGCTCGGCCTCACCGAGGACGTGAAGAAGTTCCTCCACTACAACGCGAACAAGGCGCTCATGAACCTCGGCTACGAGCCGATGTTCCCGAAGTCCGTCACCGACGTGAACCCGGCGATCCTGTCGGCGCTGTCACCGAACGCAGACGAGAACCACGACTTCTTCTCCGGCAGCGGATCGAGCTACGTGATCGGCAAGGCAGAGGTCACCGAGGATGAGGATTGGGACTTTTGATTTTTCCCAATCTCACCGGTATATAGGCAGATCGCGTATGGTTGCCAGCATGCCTGTCGGCGTCGATCTCCTCATGGACGCAGCCTCCCACGAACTCCGCGGCGCGGTGTACGCCAGTCACTACGGCAACCCGAAACGCGTAGCCGAAGCGCTGGGAATCGACTACAGCAACTTCACCCGCAACCTCAACGGAGAGGTGCCCCTCAAGCTCGCCACCGTGTTCGCCGTACTCGAACTGGTAGACATCCCGGTGACGGAGTTCTTCAGTCGCGTCGAGCAGACAGCCATGCGCCTCGGCGCGCAACGTTAGCGGCCCCGATCGCAGCGCCCTCGGCCGTCGCTCCTCGGCCCTCGGAAGGCACCGTCATGATCATCGGCGGTGCCTTCTTCTGATCGAACTGCCCCTCAACCTCGCTCAGAAGAACCCACCGCACCGGACGTTCGTCGCCGGCGCCACCTCGTACTCCACCACCAGTTCGTCTGCCACGAACCGGCCCGGGGTGACGGCCTGAACGCCGACCGGAACGCTTCGTTCACCACCGATCAGCACGTCATCTGCGTACGAGTCATCCCCGAAGCCCTCTCGCTGTCGGCCGATGTCAAAGGACTCCGGATACTTGCCGTCTGCGTCGTCGTTGTCCCAGCCGTACACCCCGAACTGGAATTCCTCGCTGGCTGGCCCACACAGCGTCAATGGCGCGGGGAGCCGAGACCGAGGGATCGAATCGCCATCCTCGAGGCCGATCGGGGTAGGACCGGTCCACGAATGCGCCGACTGACGAAACTGGCTCGCGCTGTTGAACAGGACCGCCGCGACTTGCACCTCAGCGGCTTCATCATCAGGGTCACCGTCATCCTTCACCTGGATGGAAGTGATCGTTACCGTCACCGGACGCTGGTTGACTGCCACGGACGGCTCTCGGGGCGCGCAAGGAGTATTCGCCGGATGTGGACTCACACCGGGCCGGACTGAAAGTGCCAGCAGCAGGCCGGCGCGGCGCTCCTCCCCAGCGAACTGAACCAACCGGCACCACTCGTACCCCGTCTGTAAGACGGCCAGCGCACGCGCTCGTTCGAACTTGGCGACGGAGTTCTCGCTACTGCCTGGGCTGTCCTTCGCGAGATCGTTATGGGTGAATCCCGAGACGAACCCCATGCCGTTCGAAGCCTTGTAGTAGGGGATGGTGCATTCGTGGTCGGCCGAACCGGTCCCACTCTCAAGGAGCCTGACCTGCGCGCCGCCCTCTTTGGCCCACGTCCGAACAAAACCATCCCGAGTGAGCGTTCCCGACGCGATCCCACCCCAATCGTCGTTCGCCAACATGATGCCGGACCGCACAGTCAGACCGTTCCGTGCAGACCATGGTTTCGAAAGCGTGGGCGCACCGCTGATGTTGACGAGATCAGCGGCCTCCACTTCGACACGCTGGGTGGTCGGGTCATCGTTGAGCGGAAATCCAAGCTCGACCCAGTTGGAGTGACTATAGAAGTCCTGCGCCCCATGCAGCGCCACGCCGAAATCCCAGTACGCCCGAAACAGGTCATAGTCCTCGAGCGCGAGTTTCGCTCCTGCATACTGATGCATGATGTTGGACGCGCCCTCGTCGAACTCGCAATCGTCGAAGTGGTACTGGTCGTAGCCTTCCCGCAAGCCTTCATCCGCCCACACGTGTCCGTAGTCGATGGCGTCGAGCACACCATCGGAGATGAAACGGTCGTATCCGCCCGCTCGTTCGATCCCGAGACCGTCTGCGGTGTTCTGCCTGTGGGTCCCAGAACCGAACCCCGTCGCTGGAGCGGCGACGATCACCGATCCGCAGACAATGGCGGCTGCGACGGAGATCATGATCTTGCGGCGCGCACGCGCGCCACGTTGAGTCATCGGCTTCCCGCTTCGAATGAATGACACGTTCGACGCCCACGATCCTCCGTCACACCCAACCCGTCAATCACCCGGGCTGCAGTACGACACCGAACCCAAAGGAGCCCAAGTCCGGGCAACCATCCGCCCCTGAACTGGGGAGTTCCTCTCAGCTTCCTCACAGGAGTACCGTCGGCGACATCGTCCGACGGCCCGGGGAGGGCAACATGATCGCGTACGGAACGACACCTGGCATGTGGGCCGCGTACGGCATCGCAGTCGTTCTCGGCGCGATCGGAGGCCTCGTCGCAGAGCTCATGCTCCGCGGGCAAGCCGGCCAACTGGAGAAGCCCCGCCCGAAGCTCAAGAACTTCTGGGATCTAGGGTTCTGGGCGAACATCATCATCGGCGCAGCAGCGGCCGCCGGGTTTCTCCTCTTCCTGCCACCCGAGACCATCGGGACCGGCGCGAAGGCCCACCAGATCTATCGGATCGAAGCTCTGGTCAGCACCTCCCTGATCGTCGGCACGGTCGGAGGCGCAATCCTGGCTGCGATGGCGGAGCGGGTGAAAGCGGCCATCAGCGGTGAGAAGGCTAGGGATGTGAAGGCGACATCGATCGCGACACTCGAGTCACTGCTGAAGGTGAACGGGAAAATCCCAGACAGTTTCGCACCGGACTTCACAGTGGATCCGAAGGCTATCCAGACGGCAATCGACCAGATCAAAGCGATCGACCTCAGCTCCACTGCACGCGACGACGAGTAGCGACGTACTCTGACGGGATGGAGCTACCCGACGCGCTCCACCCACCGTTCGAGCTTGCCCTCGCCCGCCCAGTCACGCTGCGCGCAGCCCCGAAGGTTGGCGCCGGATGGTCTGCGGAGCCGAAATGGGACGGCTTCCGCACTGCGCTCGCCTCCGAATCAGGCGCGGTCACCTTGTGGTCCAGGCAACGCAAGAATCTGACGCGATACTTCCCGGAGATCGTCGCCGCGGCCGCCGCAGTGATCCCAGACGGGTGCGTCGTCGACGGGGAGATCGTCGCCTGGCGGGACGGGCGGCTCGACTTCGACGACCTGCAACAACGGCTCGGCGGCGGCGCGACCCGCGTCACCCAGCTCACACGAACCCAGCAGCTGTCGTACGTCGCGTTCGACCTGCTCGCCGCTGCCGGCCGCGACATCCGGGAGGTCGCGCTGACCCACCGGCGGGCGCTCCTCGAGCAGCTCGCCGACGGCTGGCCACCTCCGCTCACCCTGTCTCCGTCAACCACGGACCCTGACGAAGCTGACGACTGGTTCAAAACGATGCCCGCCGTTGGCGTTGAAGGGCTCATGCTGAAAGACCTCAGCCGCGGCTACCCGGCCGGCCGCCGGGACTGGCTGAAGCTGAAGCATCGCGACACCGTCGAGGTGATCGCCGGGGCGGTGATCGGGTCGCTGCAACATCCGAGGGAAGTGATCATTGGGATGCCCCAAGGTGGTCGGCTCCGCGTGACCGGACGGTCCACCACCCTGGATCAACAGGCGTCACGGGCCCTCGCCGAGGAAATCAGCCCGCCGGCAGGGGAGCATCCGTGGCCGAACGCGCTCCGCCCCGGAATGTTCGACCGGTTCGCGAAGGACCGCACCCCAGTGAAGATCACGTTGATCGAGCCGATCGTCGTCGAGGTCTCCGCGGACGTCGCAACATCAGGTGGCTCGTTCCGGCACTCCGTGAGGTTCGTCCGCGCACGCCCTGACGTACCGGTGGAGGAAGTCGGTGACGGCCGGGCCTGACCGGCATGTGGCGTAGCCGCTCACCTACCTCCTGACACAGGAGGTGGGATTGGGTCGTCACAGGATGCCCGGCGCGCCTTGGCGTGCGCTCCCCGTGTCCGGCGACCCGAAGAAGGCGATCGCCATGGCGATGGCCGTCAGCCTGTTGTGGGTGAACGCCGCAGCACCGGCCACCGTCGCCGTCCGATACGTGGCCGCACCGAGCTCCGGTCCGCGAGCACCAGGACAGAAGGTCGACGTCTCAGAGATGGCGATCGTCGCCCCTGCAAGCCGAGACGGGTTCGTCGTCGAAGCACCGCCTCCACCTCCACCACCTCCACCGCCGCCCGC